>JAYVSF010000746.1:0-4507 GCA_043775605.1 Myxococcales bacterium | reverse complement strand
CCAAGATCCACAACTCCGGCGCCAGTTCGAGGAGCTCAAGCCGCTGCTCAAGGCGACGCGCGACGTGCGGAACGACTTCATCCACGCCTACTACGTGTTCGGCGGCGATCACCTCAGGCGCACCAGGCGCCCCAAGAGCGGAGCTGCGGTCGAGATGATCCGAAAGCTGCGCGCGAGCGACATCGAAGCAGCGCTCGCGACCTTGGGGCAAGCCCAAGATGCCGTGCTGGCCGTGTACGACGCGACAGTTGAGCACTTGCCTCCCGTCCAGGCTCGGTTCGGCGCAGTTGCAGCGGACGGCACCTACACGCCAGCGTGGACGATACCCCCGGATTGATACGGGCCGTGCTTACGGGCCGCCCCGGACGCGAGCCGCGCGACCCTCAGATCGTGCGCTGGGTTCACCCCTCGTCGAGAGTGCAGCGGGCGCGGTCAGCGGCGGCGCGCTGGATCTGCGCGACCGCGATCGACCAGAGCGTGAGCACGAGCAGCCCTTGGTCGCGCGGCGGCGGCAGGTCCACGAACGGGAGCCAGAGCTGTCGCGCAGGTCGCGGTGCAGTGCGCGCAGACGTCGAGTCGTTGGGTTCCATGGCGGCGGGCTCCTGCGACGTGGACGGAGTTGTCCATTTGTCGCGTGCCTGCTGCCGGACCCCGATCGGCGCGGATCGATGAAGAGGAGAGGCTGCTCGGTCGGTGTGACGGGATGGGAGCCAGGTCCAGAAGCGCGGCGTGCCGTCGCCGCAAAACGACGAGCCGATCCAGGCACTTAGAGTCCGGGTTGGAGGGTGAGGTACACGTCCTTGGCCCGCCTCTCGCGGCCCCGATCTACGTCGGTGGAGAGCGCGGCGGACCCTGATCTCGCGCAGGCGCCGGGTCGACGATCAGCCCCGGCTCCACGACCTGCCCCCGGAAGCGAGCCGCGCGACCCTCAGATCGGGCGCTGGGCGCCCCGGACGCGAGCGTGGGCAGCTCCGATCGGGCGCGTGCTGGATCAGGTGGTTAGGATCTGCCGTGCAGGAGGGTAGCAGGATGATCAGCGGACGATTCCAGACTGGCCAAAGCGGCAACCCCCGCGGGCCCCGGCCCCGGGGCGAGAGCATCGCGGAGATTTTTCGGCGGTGCGCAGATCCGCATGAGCTGTACGAGATCTTGGCGACCATCGCCCGCACCGGCGGACGTAGCTCCGACAGGATCGCCGCAGCTCAGGCGATCCTCGACCGCGGCTGGGGCAAGCCGCTGGCGACGCTGGACCTGCGGACCAGCCTCGAGTCGGCGCCCGAGGACGAGGCGCTCGACACGCAGCTCGATGGCCTGTCCGACGTCGAGCTCGAGCTACTGGCCCGGCTCGGCCTGGCGCCGGCGCATCGTGCGCTCGAGCTGCCCGCCGTGCCCGCCGTGCCCGCCGCGCCGGCCGAGCCAGACCCCGAGCCGGCCCCGGACGTCGAGCCGTGACCGCCGCCAGGTTGCGGGCCCTGGTCCGCGCCGCGGTGCGCGAGATCCAGCCCCAGGTGCTGGCCGAGCTGCTGAGGCCCTCGCTCGAGGCGGTCGCGCTGCGCGCACGCCGCGAGATCGCGCGCCGCGCGGCTGCGGCCGAGCTGGCGCAGGCCGGGCCCGGTGGCGCCGAGCTGGCGCAGGCTGGCGGGGCCGCGTGATCCAAGCCGACAACGTGGCCACGGACGTCGCGCGGCGCCTGCGCCAGATCGGGCTCGACGAACTCGAGCAGCTCCGATACGAGTCCTTCGTGGTCGCGGTCGCCGAGCAGCTCGGCGTGCGCCGGGATGCGCTCAGGCTCCTGGTCCGCGCCGAACTGGACGTACGGGAGGCCGCTCGCGCCGACCGTCGGAGGTGGCGCCGGTTCTTCGGCTGCGCGCCGGCTCAGGTGATCGCCGCGATCGCCAAGTCGCGCGTCCCGCGCCGGCACTAGCGACGCGATCGGCGAGCCGGTGGCAACCCAGGCGCGAGCCTACTCGTCGTCGGCGTCGGGGCGAGGCGGGGTAGGTTCGTGGTGGCTCGTGGGTGGCTCAGCCGACAGCAATTGGCGATAAACGGCGGCACCAGGCGGGACTCGACGTAACCTGCATCCTCGTGTGTTCGTTCGGAAAAGCGCGAGTTGGTTGAGGAATCGAGGAGGCGGGGGTCACGGGTTCAAATCCCGTTGGGGTCGCCCTTCCCTCCGCCGCGGTCTTGTCCACCGCGGCGAATCGGCCTCGGTGGTCGACACGCCGGCCCGAACCGGGCAGGGTGGGGCATGTCTCGTCTGTACGGCTTCAGTGATCCCGCGGAGCAGGCCGCGATGGTGCTCGACCGGGTCCGGGTCGACGCCTACGCCCGCGCGATCGCCGCCGTGGTCCGGCCCGGCGACGTCGTGCTCGATGTCGGCAGCGGCAGCGGCCTCTTGGCGCTGCTGGCGGCGCGGGCCGGGGCCCGCAAGGTGTACGCGGTCGAGCGGACCGGGGCGGTCGAGCTGGTCCGGCTCCACGCCAAGGCCAACGGCCTCGATCACATCGTCGAAGCGATCCACGCCGATCTGGTCGACCTCGAGTCCTTGCCCGAGCGGCCGCGGGTGGTGGTCGCCGAGCTGCTCGGCCACTTCGCGCCGGCCGAGCAGGCCCATCGCAGCTACCGGTTGGCGCGGCGGTTGGCCGCGGACGGCGCGGTGCTGATCCCGGCCGGCTACCGGCTGGTGTTCGCGGCGGCCCGGCCGCCCGGGTTCGAGGAGGATCTGGCGTCGCTCGGTGACATCCACGGGCTGCGGCTCGACGCGCTGGCCGAGCGCCTGCGCAGCCGGGTCGCGATCATGCGGCTGGCGCCCGGCGATCTGGTCGGGCCCGAGGTGGCGGGGCCGTTCTACGCCAGCGACGCCCAGTTGCCGTCGGTGTTCACCGGCACCGCGCCGGTCGCGGTCGATGGTCCGGTGACCGCGATCTCGGTCAGCTTCTCGGCCACGCTGGCCCCCGGCAGCGAGCTCGCGAGCACGGTCGGCGCGCCCAAGACTCACTGGGTCCAGACCGTGTTCCCGATCGATCCGCCGCTACCGGCGTCGGCCGGCGACGTCCTCGCGATCGAGCTGTGGCCGCGGATCACGATCGACCGCGGCACCTGGGCCTGGCGGGTGGTCGGCCCCGGCGGCGTCCGCGACGGCGACGCGATGAACGCGCTGCTCGGCGACACCGAGGAGCCGATCGCGCGCGAGGGCCTGCGTCACCCCGGCCTGACCCCGACCCCGCCGCGGCTGGCGGCGTGGGCGGCGATGCTGGGCGGCTCGGTCGACGACAGCCTGGACGTCGACGAGCTGGCCCACCTGCTGCTCACCGCGATGCCGGAGCGCTACCCCGATCACACCGAGGCCCGGCAGGAGGCTCAGACCCTCCTGCGCGCGATCGATCAGAGCGCGGACTGACTCTCCGGCTCCGGGCCTGGGATCCGGATCCGCGCTACCCTGTCGCCACGATGACCGCTGCCCCGGGACCGTCGGTGAAGGACACCCTGGCCGCGCTCGGCGCGTCCATCCGCGACCACTTCGCCGGCACCCGGCGGATGCTGTCGTTCGCCGAGTACCTCGAGCTGGCGCTGGCCGATCCGGCGCGCCAGCTGCGCGGCTCGGCCCAGTACCTGGTCGACTGCTTCGATCACTACGGCACGGAGCAGGTCCGCTATCCATGGGGCGAGATCCGCCGGTTCAAGCTGTTCGACTGTCCGTGGGCGGCGGGCGAGGGCCGGCTGCACGGCCAGGAGGCGGCCCAGAACCAGCTCTACCGGGCGCTGTCGGGCTTCGTCCGCGACGGTGGCCCCAATCGGCTGGTGCTGCTGCACGGACCCAACGGCTCGGCCAAGTCGACGCTGATCCGCTGCGTCGGCCGCGCGCTCGAGGACTACTCGGGGCTCGACGCCGGCGCGATCTACTGCTTCTCGTGGGTGTTCCCGGCCCAGCGTACCAGCCGGGCTGGCATGGGCTTCGGCGGCGGCCCGGCCAGCGACTCGACCGAGACGTTCGCGTACCTGCCTGACGATCTGGTCGACGCCCGCTTGGCCGACGAGCTCCGCGATCATCCGCTGCTGCTCATCCCGCTCGAGCACCGGGCCCAGCTCATCACCGAGGCCTCGGCCAAGGCGCCCGGCCTGGTGGTGCCCGACTACCTGCGCCTCGGCCAGCTGTCGGCCAAGAACCGCGCGGTCTACGAGGCCCTGCTCGCGAGCTACCACGGCGACTACCTCAAGGTCCTGCGCCACGTCGCCGTCGAGCGGTTCTACGTCTCGCACCGCTACCGCACCGGCTACGTCACCGTCGAGCCGCAGATGTCGGTCGACGCCAGCGAGCGCCAGATCACCGCCGATCGGTCGCTGGCCGCGCTGCCGGCGTCGCTGCAGAGCGTGGCCTTGTTCGAGTACGGCGGCGAGCTGGTCGGCGCCAACCGCGGCATGATCGAGTTCGACGATCTGCTCAAGCGCCCGCTCGAGGCCTACAAGTATCTGCTGACCACCGTCGAGCGCGGCGCGGTCGGCCTGG
>JAYVSF010000745.1:0-2510 GCA_043775605.1 Myxococcales bacterium | reverse complement strand
CGCGGCTCGAGCCGCAGCGTCGCCGCCTCGTCGACGAGGTACTCGATGGCCTGCTTGTGGTTGAGCAACATCTGGGTCTCGAGCACCTGATGGCCGTCGAGCGCGGCGCGGTCGCGGAACAGGCGCTCGGTGTCGAGCAGCGAATAGGTGTTGCCCTCGAGCCGGCTCGAGTTCCACGACAGATCGATCAGCAGCCGCTCGAACACGTGGCGAGCCCAGGTCCCCGCTGGCTGGTTGGTGTCGGGCGTGGCGCCGAGCTCGCGCAGTCGCTGCCGATCGCGATCGCTCAGGTAGAAGGTGGTGTTCGCCTGATAGTCATCGAGGAGCGCGCGCTCGTAGCTGCACGGCGTGCGCAGGTGGAGCGGGCGGGTGACCTTGGCCACGACCTCGGCGCCCGCCGGTGAGAACGCCCAGCCCGTGATCGACGGCGGCCCATCGAGCGGAGCCGGCCCGAGGACGTAGTGGCGGTTCCGGGCCAGGCCCCGTTGATGGAGGACGCCTCGGCCTTCGAGGCCGTGCAACAGCCGACGGAACTTCCAGGGCGGGTCGCCCGCGCGCCGGACCGCCTTCTGGAGAGCCTGGCGGCCCAGCCCGTCCGGGTGCCGCCGGAGCGCGTCGACGATCAGCTCCTCGATGGTCACTCTCGGCAGTTTGATACTGTTTCAAACTAGTTTCAAACAACTTTCGAACCGCTTTCGAACTCGCCGCAGCGCTAGGGACGGAGCGTAGGCGACCGCGCGCTTTCACACCACAACGAGTCAACGGCGGTTCACGATCGCGCGGTCGAGCTGGCTGTCCGTCGCGCAAGTGCCCGAAATTCATCGATCGGGTCGTGCGACTGGGGAGCGCCGCCGCGAGATCGCCGGCCGCCGCAGGCTGGCATCGCGGTCGCAATACCGGTCGGCGTCTCCGCGAAGCAATCTTGACGGACGGCCACGCTACGCGGGGCACCCGTCGGGGCATTCCGCCCCGGCGGTTTCTTTTCGAGCTATGTTCGACGGGCCGATGGCCCACCTCGTCCGGTTCGTGCTGGCGCTCTCGCTGGTGGCGTGCGCCAGCGTCGGTCAGGCTCCGCCGGCCCAGCGCGGCGTCACCGCGCTCATCGCCGCGCTGCGCGCCGACGATCCCCACGCCGCCTACGGGCTGCTCGATCGTGCGACCCGCAAGCGGGTGAGCTACGAGGAGTTCGCCCTGCAGTGGAAGGCCAGCGACGCCGAGCGCGCGTGGCAGGCCGAGCGGCTCGACGCCGCGCTGCGGGCCGAGCCCGACGTCGACGAGCGGGCCGCGGTGACCTACCCGGACGGCCGCACCATCGCCCTCGAGCGCGAGGGCGCGCGCTGGCGGCTCGAGGACGCGCTGGTGTCGCGAGTCCGGGCGGCGCGACCGCGCGACGCGATCAAGATGTTCGGCCAGGCGATGCGGGCCCGCGATCTCGAGGCGGTGCTGCGCACGCTCACGCTCCGTCGGCGCGAGGGCCTGGCCAAGCAGATCGAGGGCTTCCTCGCCGGGCTCGATCGCAAGGTCGACGGCAAGCTCGAGGAGATCGGCACCGATCGCGCCGAGCTACGGTGGGACGAGAACGGCCTGCGCTTCCGCATCGTCCTGCTGCGCGAGGACGGCGAGTGGCGCATCGACGACATCCACATCCTGCCGTCGCCGGGCGACGAGGGCCCCGCCGACGCCGCCGAGACCGCGCCCGCCGACGACGAGATCTTCTAGCGAGTTACTCGTTGCCGCCGAGATCCCAGTAGTGCTCGGCGGTCACCGGATCCTCGGGGCGATCGAGGCAGGTCGGGCAGAACATCGACGCGCCGGCCTCGTGGGCCACGCGGGTCACCGGCGTGCCGCAGCCGAGGCACGGCCGGGCCTTGCGGCGGACGTGGTTGTGAGTCCAGACGCTCGACTCGGTAGACGCAGACGAATGGCTCCTCATACGTGCCTCCTTCTCGCGTGACGTGGCATCCAACGCGGTTCGGCCCCTCGACCGCCACCTGAGCCCCAGCCTCTTCAGGATGGGCGCCCCGGGCCGGCGCCGGCAATCGAAATCGGCTCGCCCGGCCGGGGTGCCGCATCACGGTAGGCAGCACCGGTGCTGGCCACTCGACAAGCCGGGCATCCTCCTCAGGTCTGCGCCATCGTGCCGAGATTTTTCCGTTCTCGACGTGCCGTTTGGCCCCCATGTGACAGACTGGCGCAACGCGGCTGATCTCGCGCCGTCTCAACCTCGCGAGATCACGACCCTGCCTTCGCCGGTCACGGCGGGCACCTCCCTTGCTTCCAAGGGCACCGCACTCTCCTCCTTCCGGAGCACATCGCGCATGGCCAGCTTCAAGATCGGTGAACTTGCAGTCTACCCCGCCCACGGCGTGGTCGAGGTGATGGGGGTCGACAGCAAGGAGATCCAGGGGACCGTCTGCGCCTTCTACGTCCTGCGCGTGCTCGAGAACGAGATGCAGATCATGGTGCCCAAGGCCAAGGCCGAGCAGGTCGGGCTGCGGGCGGTGGTGACC
>JAYVSF010000744.1:0-3785 GCA_043775605.1 Myxococcales bacterium | reverse complement strand
GCAACGCGACCTGGATCCCCAAGATCGAGGAGATTGGCGCGGCCGGTGGCGGCTTCGTCGCGGTCGGCGCCGGCCACCTGGTCGGGCCCAAGAACGTGCTCGGCATGCTGGCCGAGCGCGGCTTCACCATCACGCGGGTCACCGCGCCCGTGGCGCCGTGAGCGCGCCCCCGGCGACCGCGGCCACGCTGCTCCTCGCCGTGGCCAGCCCGAGCTACACCCCGGCCCGGCGCGACGTGCCCGGCCTGGTCGCGCTGCTCGCGGCCGACGACGACGATCACCACGGCCCGGCGCTGCGCCGCGCGCTGGCCCGGGTCGAGGCGCCGGTGGTGAGCGCCGCGCTCCTGACTGCGTTGCCGGCCGTCGACGACGCCGGTGGCGCCCGCCTGATCGCCGCGCTCGGTGCGGCGGCCGCCGCCGAGACCGCGGTCGACGGCCCGGCCCGGACCGCGCTGTACGCCGCGCTCGCCGAGGTGCGTCCGCGCGTCCGCCGCGCCGCGATCGTCGCCCTCGGCAAGCTCGGGGGTGAGCGCGCGACCGCCGCGCTGTGCGAGCACTGGGATCGCGACGACCTCGAGCCCGCGGATCGGCGCGCCGCCGCCGTCGCCCTCGGCAAGCTGGGCGGCACCGAGGCTCGCGAGCGGCTGGTCGCCACCGAGGCCGGCGTCGATCACGAGCTGGCCCGTCGCCGCCAGCGCGGCCTGCTGATGATCGATCGCGACGCCGACGACGGCGAGCCGTCGACCGTCGCCCTCGACGTCCCGCCGCCGACCGCGACCGCGATGGTCGCGCGCTGTCGGCCCGGGCTCGAGACCGTGCTGGCCGGAGAGCTGGCCGAGCTCGGCCTGATGGCCGATCGCTACGGGCCCGGCCAGGTCGGCTTCGTGCTCGAAGGCAGCCTCGGCGTGCCCGCGCAGGCCCGCACCGCGCTGTCGACCGGCGCGCTGGTGCCGCTGCCCGCCGGCGAGCTCGAGCCGGCGATCGTCGCCGCGCTCACCGCGCCCGCGACGGTCGCGCTGCTGACCGCCTGGACCCGCGGCCCGATCCGCTGGCGCCTCGACGTCGAGGGCGCCGGCCATCGCCGGGCGCTGGCCTGGAACGTCGCCGCGGCGGTCGGCGAGCGGGCGCCGACGTTGCGCAACCGGCCGCGCGCGACCACCTGGGACGTCGTCGTCACCGGCGGCGATCGCTGGCTCGAGCTGCGGCCGCGCCGGATCGAGGACCCGCGCTTCACCTGGCGGGTCGCCGACGTGCCCGCGGCCTCGCACCCGACGGTAGCTGCGGCCCTGGTCCGGGTCGCCGAGGCTCGCGCCGGCGAGCAGGTGTGGGATCCGTTCGTCGGCTCGGGCGCCGAGCTGTGCGAGCGCGGCCGCCTCGGCCCGTGCACGCTGCACGGCAGCGACCTCGACGCCCGGGCCCTGACCGCGGCCAAGGCCAACCTCACCGCCGCCGGGCTGATGGAGCGCGCCACGCTGACCCAGGGCGACGCGCTCCAGCTCAAGCTGCCGCGCATCGACCTGGTCCTCACCAACCCGCCGATGGGCCGCCGCCTGCGCGGCGACGTCGCGCCGCTGCTCGCCGGCCTCGCCACCCGGCTGCCGTCGGTGATGGCGCGCGGCGGCCGGCTGGTGTGGCTCAACCCGCGGCCCGAGGTCACCCGCCCGATCCTCGACCGCGGCGGCCTGACGCTGAGCTTCGCGTGCGACGTCGATCTCGGCGGCTACGAGGCCCGGCTCGAGCGCTGGGACCGCTGACCGCGGCGGCCCCCGCCGACTACCCCGACGAATCCGGCAGCGCGCCCCAGGCGACCAGCGCGGCGCGGACCGCGGCGGCGTCGACCGCGGCGACGATCGCGGGATCGTCCTGGGTCCGGGTCGCGGGCCCGAACCAGATCGCGCGCGCGCCGACCGCCCGCGCGCCGACGACATCGGCAGCCCACGAGTCGCCGACGTGGATCAGCGTGGCCGGCGCGACCCCGAGCTGGGCCGCGACCCAGTCGAAGATGCGGGGATCGGGCTTGTCGATGCCGAGCCGACCCGAGTCGGCGATGGCGACGAAGCGGTCGGCCATCCCGATCTCGGTCAAGAGCTCGGCCAGCCGGCCCTCGGAGTTGGACACCACGGCCACCGCCACGCCGGCGGCGCGCAGGGCGTCGACCAGCTCGACCATGCCCGGCACCGGTCGCCGCCACAGGTTCTTGCGCGGCTGCTCGTCGAACAGCCAGGCCGCGAGCTCGGCGACGGTGGCGTCAGACAGGCCGGGCGCGGCGCCCGCGAGCAGCGCGCGCATGAACATCTGCCACGGGTGGGCCAGCGCCTGATCGGGTCGACCGACGATGCGATCGTAGGCCTGCCAGGCCGCGGGCTGGGCGCGCTCGATCGCGGCCGGCTCGACGTCGACGTCACTCTCGGCCAGGCGCGCGGCGAGCATGCCAGCGTCGAGCTGGACCAGGGTCTGCCCGGCGTCGAAGGTGACGGCGCCGATCACGAGGCCGCCGCGACCGACGCGGCGTGGCCCTGCGGGCAGCAGTGGATCTCGACCGTGAGGTGGGCGAGGTCGACCTCGGCCAGGATCAGCTTGCGGTAGTGCTCGACCGCGCGCGGCTCGGCCGCCACCACCGCGACGATGCACCCGCGCCGCCCCGGCGCCAGCTCCCACAGGTGGAGGTCGGCGACCCGAGCCTGACCGTCGGATTCGAGGCTGCGCTCGATGCGCTCGGCGATCTCGGTCGAGGGCACCACGTCGAGGAGCTGCGCGGCGGTGTCGCGGCACAGGCCCAGCGACCAGCGCGCGATCACGACGCCGCCGACGACGCCCATCAGCGGATCGAGGTACCACGCGTTGGTGTAGTAGCCGGCGACCAGCGCGATGATCGCGAGCACGCTGGTCAGCGCGTCGGCGACCACGTGCAGATAGGCCGCGCGCAGGTTGTGATCGGTCGCCCCGGGCTTCACGCCCGGCGTGCGCATGCCGTCGTCGCGATCGGGCGCGTTGGCCTGGGCGTGATCGCGCTCGCCCGCGTCGTGATCATGGCCGTGATCGTGCGCGTGGTCGTGGTCATGCCCGTGATCGTGGTCGCCATGCCCGTGCGCGTCGTGCCCATGACCGTGCGCGTGATCGTGGCCGGCGCCGCCCAGCAGCCACGCGCTCGCCAGGTTCACCACCAGCCCGACCACCGCCACCGGCAACGCCTCACCGAAATGCACGGTCGGCTCGTCGAGCAGCCGGGTCGCGGCCTCGACGCCCATCCACAGCGCCACCACCGCCAGCACGATGCCGCTGGCGAACCCTGCCAGGGCGTGGACCTTGCCGGTGCCGAAGCTGAACCGCCGCGAGCCGGCCCGGGTCCGGGCGAACCAGTACGCGAACAGCGCGAGCCCAAGCGCCCCCGCGTGGGTGGCCATGTGCCAGCCGTCGGCGGTCAGCGCCATCGAGCCGGTCAGGTTGCCGGCCACGATCTCGCCGACCATCATGACCACGGTCAGGCCCACGACCCAGCGGGTCCGCCGCTCGCCGGCCTCGGCCCGGGGTGTCAGCTCCTCATGGTGCGCGTGCGCGGCGAGGGCGTGGTCGTTCATCGGTTCGTCGCACGAGCATAGCGCGCTCGCGAGCCGGCCGCGGGCGCCATCGGGTACGATGCGCGGATGGCAGCCGGTCACCCGGTCACCCAGGCCATCCGGGCCCTCCGCCAGGCCAAGGTCGACTTCGTCCCTCACCTCTATCCGTGGGAGCCGCGCGGCGGCACCGCGGCCTCCTCCACCGCGCTCGGCGTCGACGAGCATCTCG
>JAYVSF010000743.1:0-5601 GCA_043775605.1 Myxococcales bacterium | reverse complement strand
CGATCGCGGTCGCCAGCTCGAGCCGATCCTCGGCGGTGATCACCTCGGTCAACACGCCGCCCGACCGCTCGTAGGCGGTCAGATGGAGCGCGGCGTCGCCCTTGACGCTGGCCCGCGGGGTCACCAGGTAGACGGTGGCGTCGATGCCGGCGGCCCGCAGCACCCGCGCGCAGACGTGGCCATCGCCGCCGTTGTTACCGCCGCCAGCGACGATCGCGACCGGCCCGGTCACCGTCGCCGCCTCGCCGCCGAGACCGCGTAGGCCAGCCAGCACGGCTCGCACCGCCGCCGCCACCGCCCGCCCCGCGGTCTCCATCAAGACCGCGCCCGGCAGGCCGATCTGCTCGATGGTCGCGGCGTCGAGCGCGCGCATCTCGGCCGCCGTCGCGACCGGCAACATCAGCTCACGCCTCCGGTCACACCAGCGCTCGAGCCGCCCGCGGCGCCACCGGCGCAGGCGAGGACCAGGGCCTGGGCGATCTCCTCGGCCTGGGCCCGGATCGCGACCTCGTCGGGCCCTTCGATCATCACCCGGGCCTTGGCCTCGGTGCCGCTGTAGCGGACCAGGACCCGGCCGTCGTCGCCGAGCGCGGCCTCGGCGGTGCGGATCAGCTCCTGGACCGCGGCCAGCTGCTCGAGCGGTGGCTTGCTGTCGACCCGGACATTGACCAGGACCTGCGGACTGCGGGTCATCACCTGGGTCAGGTCGGACAGCGGCCGGCCCTCGCGCACCATCACCGCCAGCACCTTGAGCGCGGCGATGATGCCGTCGCCGGTGGTGGCGTGGTCGCGGAACACCAGGTGGCCCGACTGCTCGCCGCCGAGGTTGTAGCCGCCGCGCCGCATCTCCTCGACGACGTAGCGGTCGCCGACCTGGGTCCGGATCAGCGTGCCGCCGGCCGCCCGCAGCGCGCGCTCGAGCCCGATGTTCGACATCACGGTGGTGACCAGGGTCCGGTGGGCGAGCTGACCGGCGGCCAGCATCCGGGTCGCGCACAGGGCCATGACCGCGTCGCCGTCGACGACCACGCCGTGCTCGTCGCACAGCACCAGGCGGTCGCCGTCGCCGTCGAGCGCGATGCCGACCTGGGCGCCGTGCGCGCGCACCGCCGCGGACATCGCCTCGGGGTGGAGCGCGCCGGCCTCGTGGTTGATGTTCTTGCCGTCGGGCTTGCAGTTGATCGCGATGACCCGCGCGCCCAGCTCCTCGAACACCAGCGGGCCGACCCGGTAGCCGGCCCCGTGCGCGCCGTCGACCACCACGGTCAGGCCGTCGAGGGTGAGGTCGGCCGGGAACGTCGCCTTGCAGTAGACGACGTAGCGGCCGCGGGCGTCCTCGATCTTGTGGCTATAGCCGACGTCGGCCGAGCCGGCCCGGCGGCCGGTGAGCTCGGCCGAGTCCATCAGCGCCTCGATCTCGGCCTCGGTCTCGTCGGGCAGCTTGAAGCCGTCGCGGGCGAACAGCTTGATGCCGTTGTCCTCGTACGGGTTGTGCGACGCGCTGATCACCACGCCGGCGTCGCAGCGCATCGACGACGTGATGAAGGCCAGGCCGGGCGTCGGCAGCGGGCCGGTCAGCCAGACGTCGGCGCCCATCGCGACGATGCCAGCGGCGAGCGCGCTCTCGAACATGTAGCCGGACAGCCGGGTGTCCTTGCCGATCACGATGCGGGTGTGACGACCGGCCTGCTCGAGCCGGGCGGCGACCGCCATGCCCAGCCGCATCACGGTCTCGCTGGTCATCGGCTCGAGGTTGGCGACCCCGCGCATCCCGTCGGTGCCGAACAGACGACGTACGGCCATGTCCGCTCGTACCACGGCCACGCCGCGTTCGCAGCCGCCGCGCTACTTCCGTCGCAGCCGGATCTCGGGCGGACGCAGCGCGACGCCGACCCCGGGCGGCAGCTCGCCGGCCACGACCCTGACCGTGCCACCGCGGGCGGCGAGCTCGGGCGTCAACGTGGCCCGGACCTTGACCCCGAGGGCGATCGCCCGCTCGACCGCGAGCACGCCGCCGGTCAGCTCGACCTCGACCTCGGCCGGATCGGCCCGCCACCGGACCGGGCCGCCGTCGCCGACCACGGTCACCGCCACCGCCCCGACCGGCATGGTCACGAGCTGCTCGGTGAACGGCACGCTGACCTCGACCGGGCCCTTCCAGTCGGCGTCGACCCCGTCGGGCGGCAGCAGCGCGACCTCGGCGACGTAGCGCTGGTGCTTGCCCTCGATCGAGATCTCCTGGGTCCGGACCTGGCCGAGCGCCGCGATCACCCGCTCGGGGCCGCGCACCGTGACCTGGGCCGGCTCGGGCTTGACCTTGTCGGCGACGATGACGAAGCCGTGCTGCGGGTGGCCGACGAGGGCCGGCACGACGTCGACGACCTTGGCCAGCCGGTTCTCGAACGCGACCCGGACCGCGCGCGGTGAGATCGACGTCAGCACCAGCCCGCGCGGCAGGTGGACCGCCTCCGGAGAGATCGGGACCTCGCCGGCCACGCCGCGCGACAGGTCGAGGGTGATGCGATCGATCTCGCGCTCGTCGAAGCGCTTGATCCGGCGCCACGGGCCCTTGATCGTGACGCGGACCTCGTCGATCCGCTCCGACTCCGGGGCCAGGACCTTGCCCTCGGGCAGCACGTACGAGACCCCGATGCGGGCCGGGATCTCGCGATCCTCGTCGGAGCCGACCAGCAGAAACACGGTCAGGGTCAGGACCAGGGCCAGGGCCTTGATCGCCAGGTGGTCGAGCAGCGCGCCGCGCAGCCAGGTCCGCACCGCGTGGGCCGGGGCCGGGGCCGCGCTCACGGCGCCTCGCGCGGGCGCTCGCCGAGGCTGGCGACGGCGCCACCGACCGCGACCGCGGCCTCGATCTCCGCGGCCTGGCCGCCGAACAGCCCGTGCAGCGCGCGCCGCAGGGTCGCCAGGTCGAGGTCCTGGGTGACGCTGCCGCGGAAGCACAGCGACACCTGGCCGCGCTCCTCCGACACCACCAGCGCGACCGCGTCGGTGTCCTCGGTGATGCCGAGCGCCGCCCGGTGGCGGGTGCCGAGCTCGGGGCCGAGGCCCGACGCCTTCGACATCGGCAAGAGCGCGCGGGCCAGCTCGATGCGGCGATCCTTGCCGATCACCACCGCGCCGTCGTGCAACTCGTTGTCGGACGACGGCACGAACAGGCTGACCAGGAGCTGGCGGCTGAGGCGGGCGTCGAGCCGGGTCGCGTCCTCGACGAAGCTGCTGACGTCGGCGTCGCGCTCGATCACGATGATCGCGCCCATCCGGGCCCGGGCCAGCTGACCGACGGCCGCCACCACCTCGTCGACGATCGGGGTGGCCTCGGGTCCGCGGAAGAACGGCAGCACGCCCTGGCCGATCCGCCCGAGCGCGCGCCGGATGTCCTGCTGGAACACGACGATCACGATGATGATGAAGTAGTTGATGACGTTGTCGAGCAGCCACGACACCGTGGTCAGCTCGAGCCGGTCGGCGGCGAAGAACGCGGCGACCACCAGCACGATGCCCACCACCATCTGGGCCGCGCGGGTGCCGCGGATCATCAGCAGCAGGCGATAGATGAGGTAATAGACCAGGACCAGATCGATCACCGTCACGATCGGCGATCGCGATTCGAGGCGGGTGACGAGGGTGGCCAGGGGTCCGGACATGGCGCAGCCGGGGCCCGCGGCGGTGGGCCCGTGATCTAGCCGTACACTGCCGGCGCGGCCGGGGCAATGCGCGCCACCCACGCGTACCCGAGCCGGGCGCGGAATCCGAGCAGGTTAGCCGGCGGCCTGCACGGCCGTGAACGCGGCCAGCGCCGCCCGCAAGCGAAGGACCTCGTGGACCCGCACGACCCGCGCCCCGGCGGCGACCGCGGCCAGGCAGGCTCCGACAGTGGCGGCGTCGAGCCCGTCCTGATCGGCGGCGGGCCCGGCGGCCGCGGCGCCGAGGATGCGGGCCAGGAACCGCTTGCGCGACGGGCCGACCAGCACTGGCCGGCCAAGCGCGTGACCGAGGTCGCCGGCGTGGGCCAGGAGCCCGAGGTTGACCGCCGGATCGCCGCCCTTGCCGAAGCCGAGCCCAGGGTCGACGATCGTCCGACCGCGCAGGGCCTGTGGCATCGCCGCCAGCCGGCCCTCGAGCTCGTCGGCGACCTGGCGCCAGGTCAGGGTCGCCGGGGTGGCCTCGGCCGCGAACACGCTGGCCAGATCGTGGCCGCGCAGGTGGCCGCAGACGTAGCCGACCCCGGCGTCGTGGGCGACGTCGAGGATCGCCGGGTCGAACCGGCCGCCCGACACATCGTTGATGAGGTCAGCGCCGAGCGCGACCGCGGCCCGGGCCACCGCGGCCTTGGTGGTGTCGACCGACAGCAGCGCGTCGCAGCGCGCGGCCAGACCCGCGAGCACCGGCCCGACCCGTGCCAGCTCGACCTCGGCGGTCACCGGGGTCGCCCGTGGGTTGGTGGCCTCGCCGCCGACGTCGAGGATGTGGGCGCCGGCCGCGCGCAGGGCCATGCCGTGGGCGATCGCGGCCTCGACCGACGCCAGCCGACCGCCGTCGGAGAACGAGTCGGGCGTGACGTTGACCACGCCCATGATCAGCGGCTCGTGCCAGTCGAGGACCACCAGGCCGCACGGGTTGCCGCGCGGTCGCAGGCCCAGCGGCGGCGGCACGAACCTCGGCGCGGCCGCGGTCACGCCGGTCAGGCCCCGAACTCGATGCCGACCGCCCGCGCGGTCTTGACCAGCTCGCCGTGGGGGTCGACCAGCTTGAGCTTCTTGATCGCGCGGTCGATCGGCTTGGCTACCATGTGGTTGTTCTCGAGCGCGGCGACGTGGCCGAACTGGCCGGCCGCGATGAGGTCGACCGCCTTGACGCCGAAGCGGGTCGCCAGCTCGCGATCGAACGCGCACGGCGAGCCGCCGCGCTGGACGTGGCCGAGCACCGTGGTCCGGACCTCGTACTCGGTCTGGGCCGCGATGGCGTCGGCCAGACGCTGACCGGCGCCGCCCAGCTTGTCCTGCTTGGTGGCGTCGCCGTGGACCGCCACCGCGTACTCGCCGCCCTTGGGCTTGGCGCCCTCGGCCACCACCACGATCGAGTACGACACCCCGCGGCCGTGGCGCTTGTGGAACGCCGCCACCACCCGGTCGAGGTCGTACTCCATCTCGGGGATGAGGCAGACGTGGGCGCCGCCGGCCAGGGCCGCGGTCAGCGCGATCCAGCCGGCGTAGCGGCCCATGACCTCGACGATCATGATCCGCTCGTGGCTCTCGGCGGTGGTCTGCAGCCGCTCGAGCGCCTCGACCACGACCTCGACCGCGGTCTGGAAGCCGATCGTGTAGTCGGTGGCCTCGAGATCGTTGTCGATGGTCTTGGGCACGCCGACGATCCGGGTCGCGCCCTTGTCGATGAACTTCTTGCCGAACGACATCGTGCCGTCGCCGCCGACCACGATCAGGCCGTGGAGGTCGAGGCGGCCGAGGTTGGCCATGCACTGAGCGCTGACGTCGTGGATCTCGACCCGGCCGTCGGGCAGCTTGAGCGGGTACGCGAACGGGTTGGCCCGGTTCGACGAGCCCAGCATCGTGCCGCCGCGCGACA
>JAYVSF010000742.1:0-3919 GCA_043775605.1 Myxococcales bacterium | reverse complement strand
AGCACTTTGGAAGTGGGCGCCATGACGGAAAAAAGCTGTCGGAGTATAACCAGACGCGGCGCCGGCGCACCCCGGTTCGGACCCGAAATCCCGTGCTCGTCCTCGAAATCCTCCACGGCACCGCTGCGCGTCCAACCTTCGAGCTGTCGGCGCCCTTGGTGACCCTCGGCCGGGCCCCGACCAACTCGGTCGTGCTCACCGACTACCACCTGTCGGGGGAGCACGCGCAGATCGTTCGCGAGGGCGAGGCCTACGTGTTCCGCGACCTGCGCTCGACCAACGGCTCGGTGGTGGAGCGGGCCGGGACCCGGATCGCGGTCGACGGCAGCCGCCGGCACGAGCTCGGCCTCGAGACCGGCGACGTCCTGCTGCTCGGCGACGCCCGGGCCCCGGTGCGGATCCGGGTCCGCTACGGTCCGAGCGAGGACGCCGAGCTGGCCGAGCGGCTGATCGCGACCCGCTCGATCATCGATCTGCCCCAGGTCCGCGATCAGGTCGAGCACGATCCGGTCGGCGCGCTGCGACTGTACAAGGCGCTGCAGCCGCTGTCGGGTCGGCTCGATCAGGCGGCGGTGCTCGAGGCGGTGGCCGAGGCCCTGTTCGAGGTGATCGGCCGCGCGACCCACGTCACCGTGCTGCTGCGCTCGGAGGGCGACAAGGATCGCTTCACCCTCGCGCTCCAGCGCGCGCGCGGCGCAGCGCCGGGTCCGCCCGAGGCTGGCGCCGATCCGGTGCGGGCCAGCCGGGCCATTCTCCGGCGGGTGCTCTCGGATCGCGCGGCCATCCTGACCGCCAACGCCCAGGAGGAGATCTCGAGCTCGGAGTCGATCCTCGGCGGGCGCATCCTGTCGGTGATCGCGGTGCCGCTGTGGCGCGGCGAGGAGATCACCGGGCTGCTCCAGGCCGACAACCGGTCGAGCGCCGGGATGTTCGACGAGGGCGATCTCGAGGTCGCGCTCTTGATCGGCGCCCAGGCCGCGCTCGCCCTCGACAACGCCGGGCTGGTGTCGCGGCTGCGGCTGGCCGAGGAGCGGGCCCGCGGCGAGAACGTCTACCTCAAGAAGCGCGAGGAGAAGCTGCGGGTCCCCAACATCGTCGGCAACTCGGCGGCGATGCAGCACGTGTTCGGCCAGCTCGACAAGGTCATCGACACCCGGGCCACGGTCTGCATCGAGGGTGAGACCGGCACCGGCAAGGAGCTCATCGCCAGCGCGATCCACCACCGCTCGCAGCGCCGCGATCACATGTTCGTGGCCCAGAACTGCGCCGCGCTGCCCGAGAACTTGCTCGAGAGCGAGCTGTTCGGCCACAAGCGGGGCGCGTTCACCTCGGCCGACAGCGACAAGAAGGGCCTGTTCGAGATCGCCGACGGCGGCACCCTTTTCCTCGACGAGATGGGCGAGATGCCGCTGGCGCTGCAGTCGAAGCTCTTGCGGGTGCTGCAGGAGGGGACGATCCGTGCGGTCGGCGCCACCGCCGAGAAGCAGGTCGACGTCCGCATCATCTGCGCGACCAACCGCGACCTCGCCGCCGAGGTCGAGAAGGGCCGCTTCCGCTCCGACCTGTACTACCGGCTGATGGTGTTCCCGATCCGGATGCCGCCGTTGCGCGAGCGCCGCGACGACATCCCGCTCCTGGCCCGCCACTTCCTCGAGCGCTACGCCGCCGAGTATCGGGCCGAGCTGCCCGGGTTCTCGGCCGAGGCCGACGCCGCGCTCCAGAGCTACGCCTGGCCCGGCAACATCCGCGAGCTCGAGAACGAGGTCCAGCGCCTCGTGATCCAGGCCGAGCCCGGCTGCTGGATCGAGGTGACCGATCTCTCGCCGCGGCTGCGCAAGATCGAGGGCACGGTGGCCAAGGTCGCGCCCAAGAAGGGCACCCTGCGCGAGATGATGGATCAGGTCGAGCGCTGGCTGATCTCGGAGGCGCTGCGCGAGCACGGCGGCAACAAGACCCGGACCGCGGTGACCCTCGGGATCACGCGCGAGGGCCTGCACAAGAAGCTCGACAAGCTCGGGCTGTAGCCCCGTCGACGCAATCGTCGCCGTCGATCTACAGCGCGAAGATCGACCCGTCGGCGGCGACGCCGCGCTGGCCGAGCTCGGCCCAGAACGCGGGGGTCGCGCCGGTCGGGGCGAAGCCGATGCCCGGGCGGTAGACGAACAGCGCCTGGGTATCGAAGCCGTCGGCGGCCAGGCCGCGGACCTCCTCGATCGCGACGATCCGCGAGCTGCCGTCGGCGTGGCGGCTGACGTGGACCACGATGTCGGCGGCGGTCGCCACCAGCTGCCGCACCGGCTCCTGGCGGCCGCCGAGCTGAGCCAGGGTGGCCCAGCGACCGAGCGCGGCCTGCGCGCCGTCGCCGGCGATCGCGATCACCGCACCCTCGACCGCGCCGGCCAGCGCGGCAGCGAGCGTGAACGCCTCGCGGCCGTGGACGTCGCCGACCACCAGGCGATCGGGCGCCAGCCGCAGCGCGATCAGCAGCAGCGCGGCGTGGTCGCCGGCGGCGCTGGCCTCGAGCGCCACCCACTCGTCGCGGTCGAGCGCGAGCTCGGCTGTGTCCTCGATCGAGACCACCCGCTCGCCGGCCGGCGCCCCCGCGGCCAGCGCCGCGACCAGCGCGGTCTTGCCGACGCCGGGCGCGCCGCACACCACCAGGTTGCGGCGGGCGGCGATGCAGACCCCGAGGAAGGTCGCCATCGCGTCCGACAGGGTGCCGGCGGCGACGAGGTCGCGCAGGTTGCGGCGCAGTCGACGCGGCTTGCGCAGGGTCAGGCTCGGACCGAGCAGCGCGGCCGGTGGCAGGGCCGCGGTCAGGCGGGTGCCGTCGCGCAGCCGCAGATCGATCAGCGCGCCGACCTCGTCGAGGCGGCGGCCGAGCGGGGCCAGCAGCCGGGCGAGCACGCGGTACAGCGCGTCGTCGCTGGAGAACGCCTTGCCCGAGCCGCGCCAGACGCCGTCCTTGGCAACGGCGATGCGATCGCGGCGCTCGACCCGGATCTCGTCGATGCCCTCGTCGGCCAGGAGATCCTCGAGCGGGCCGAGGCCGAGGGCCTCGTTGAGGGTCTCCTTGACCAGGGTGCCGACCTCGATCGACCGCGGCAGCTCGCCCGCGGCGGCGAGATCCTCGACCAGGTCGGCGGTCGCGCGCTCGGCCTTGCGCCACAGCTCCTCGTTGGCGAAGGCGTCGGCGGGGAGCAGATCGAGCCCGAGTTGGGCCCGCAGCCGCTCGAGCACGCGGGTCTGCAGATCGATGAGCTTGATGGTGCGAGCGTCGAGCGGCTCGATCGTGACCCCGCGCCGGCGGGCGCCGCCGACCGGGCGCGACCCGACGGCACGCACGGGTTCGACCGCGCGCGGACGCGGGGCCGTGGCCATCGCCTGGCGGACGTCGGACGACTGCAGCACGCCCGGCACCAGCGTCGACGTTTGCGGCGGAGCGGCCGGAGCCGGGGCCAGGTGGGTCGGCAGCGGCATCGGCGGTGGTGGTCCCGGCGGCAGGATCGTCGTCGCCACGGGGGCAGGCGCGATCGGCGCCAGCGCGGGCGCGGTCGGCGGAGGGGCCGGCGCCAGCGGCTGCAGCACCGGCAGCGGGGCGGGGGCGGGCGGCGGCGCCATCAGCGGCGGCGGACCGACCAGCGGGCTCGGGCCCGGTGACGGCAGCGGCGCGGGTCCGCCGAGGCTGCTCGGCGGTGGCAGCGTGCCCGGCATCGGCGGGCGGACGGGGCGGGGCGCCGGCGGCGGCGGCCCCACCGGCGCCGGTCTCGGCAGGCCACGATCGCGCAACCCCAGCGGCTCGGGCCGCTCGAGGCGCTCGGGCTCGGCCGGGCGCGGCGGCTCCTGGCGGCCGAGCGCAGCGCGCAGCAGCTCCGGCGACGCCGAGCCACCTGCGGCCTCGGCGCGCGCCATCGGCGCC
>JAYVSF010000741.1:0-5321 GCA_043775605.1 Myxococcales bacterium | reverse complement strand
CCTACGAGCAGGACGAGCTGACCCGCGCGGTCGAGGATCGGCTCGACGAGGGCGCGTATCGCGCGGTCGCCCACCTGTCGGTCGGCCAGTTCCGCGAGTGGCTGCTCGAGCCGACCACCAGCGGCGCGACCCTGCGCGCGGTGGCGCCCGGGCTCACGCCCGAGATGGCGGCGGCGGTGTGCAAGCTGATGTCGAACCTCGACCTCATGACCGTCGGCGCGCGCTGCGAGGTCGTGGTCCGGGCCCGCACCACGCTCGGCCTGCCCGGGCGGCTGAGCTCGCGGCTGCAGCCCAACCACCCGTCCGACGATCTCGAGGGCATCCTGGCCTCGACCCGCGAGGGCCTGTCGTACGGCTGCGGCGACGCGGTGATCGGCATCAACCCGGCGACCGACAGCCCGGAGTCGACGGCCGCGATCCTGAGCGCGATCGATGACCTGGTCCGGCGCAACGGCGTCCCGACCCAGCACTGCGTGCTGTCGCACGTCACGGTCCAGCTCAAGGCCCTCCAGCTCGGCTGCCCGATGGATCTGATGTTCCAGTCGCTGGCCGGCTCGGAGACCGCCAACCGCGCGTTCGGCATCGACCTCGCGCTCCTCGACGAGGCGTGGGCGACGATGAAGGAGCGCGGCAGCAGCGGCGGCCCCAACGTCATGTACTTCGAGACCGGCCAGGGCTCGGCGCTGTCGTCGGCCGCGCACCACGGCGCCGATCAGCTCACGCTCGAGGCCCGCTGCTACGGCCTGGCCCGCCGCTACCGGCCGTTCCTGGTCAACACCGTGGTCGGCTTCATCGGCCCCGAGTACCTCGAGGACGGGCCGCAGATCAGCCGGGCCGCGCTCGAGGACCACTTCATGGGCAAGCTGCTCGGCCTGCCGATGGGCTGCGACGCCTGCTTCACCTATCACGCGCGCATGAGCCAGGACGAGGTCGAGAGCCTCAAGGTCCTGCTCGGCGCCGCCGGCTGCACGTACCTCATGAGCCTGCCGGTCGGCGACGACATCATGCTCAACTACCAGTCGACCAGCTTCCACGACATCCCGTCGGTGCGGCGGCTGCTCGGCAAGCGGCCCACGCCGGAGTTCGACGCCTGGCTCGACGCCAAGGGCATCATGCGCGGGCTCGAGCTGGGGCCGCGCTTCGGCGACGTCGAGGTGGTGCGGTGAGCGCGGGTCGCGAGACCGCGCAGAGCGTGACCCGGGCGATGGTCGCGGCGCTGCGGGTCCGCCACGGTGGCGAGCCGTTGCCGCCGCCGCCGCCGCTGCCGCGGATCGAGGCGCCGCCGGTGCGGGTCTACGTCCCACGCCCGACCGGCTCGGCGTTCGCCGCCGAGGCCGCGCGTCACACCACCGCGCTGGTCGGCATCGGCCACGTCGGCACCCGCTACGCCACCGACGTCGTGTTGCAGTTCCAGGCCGAGCTGGCGGTCGCGCACGCGGCGGTCGCCGCCGAGCTGGCCGACGACTTCGCCGCGCGCGAGGGCTTCCTGCCGCTGGCGTCGCGCGCCACCAGCCACCGCGAGTTCCTGCTCCGTCCGGATCTCGGACGACGCCTCGACGACGAGTCGTTGGCCCGGCTGCGGCGCGAGGGCGTCCGCGGCGTCGACGTCCAGCTCATCCTGGCCGACGGGCTGTCGGCGGTGGCCTGTCAGGGCAGCGGGCCGGCGCTGCACGCGGCGGTGCGCGACGCCTGCCTGGCGCGCGGCCTCACCGTCGGCACCCCGGTGTGCGCGAAGTTCGCCCGGGTCTGGCTCGAGGACGAGATCGGCCAGGAGGTCGGGGCCCGGGTCGCGGTCATCCTGCTCGGCGAGCGGCCCGGGCTCGGTACCGGCGACGGCCTGTCGGCCTACCTGGTCCACGGCCCCGCGCTCGGCAAGACCGATGGTGATCGCAACATGATGAGCAACCTCCACCCGCGCGGCACGCCGATCGACGTCGCCGCGCCGCGCCTGGCCGCGCTGGCCCAGGCGATGATCGCGCAGGGCCAGAGCGGCGTCGACCTCGATCTCGCCAAGGTCCTAGGCGGCGCCGGTGGCCGCGGCTACCGCGCGCCCGAGGTCCGCCAGCGCCTGGTCGAGCGCGGCCCCGATCGCGCCGACGCCAGCCCGCGCCGAGGATCGCCATGATGCTCGAGCCGATCATGCCCACCGTGCTCTCGCTCCGTCGGCTGCCGGCCGCCGACCCCGCGCTCCTGGTGGCCTACGGCGCCGATCCGGCGCGCCACGTCGCCCTCGGCCTGGTCACCTGCGATCAGGACGACGCCTTGTACGTCGCGCTCGACGAGGCGACCAAGCACGCCGCGGTCGACGTCGTGTTCGCGCGCAGCTTCTACGCCGGCGCCGCCCACGCCAGCGGCCGCCTGTCGGGCGAGATCCTCGGCGTGATCGCCGCCAGCGACCCGGCGTCGATCGACGACGGTCTGGCCGCGATCGTGCGCTGTCTCGAGCACGACGCCTGCTTCTACGACGCTGACGGCCACAAGACGATCACGGTCTTCCCCCACGTCATCGGCTCGCTCGGCCACTACCTGTCGCGCGAGGCCGGGCTGGCGCCGGGCGAACCCATGGCCTACCTGGTGGCGCCGCCGATGGAGGCGACCCTCGGCCTCGACGCCGCGCTGAAGGCCGCCGCGGTCCGCGCGGTGAAGATCGCGCCGCCGCCGACCGAGACCAACTTCGCGTGCGCCTGGCTGACCGGCATCGCGCCCGGCGATCTCGGGGCCTGCACCGCCGCCGCCGAGGCCTACGCCCTGGCCGTGGTCGACGTCGCGCGCCGGCCGCGCGGGCGTTGACCGGCCGGCCCACCGCAGGCAAGCTCCGCGCTCCACCAGCGAGGGCTCTCATGCGCACGATCCTTGTCTCGATCACCAGCTCCATCCTGCTCGTCACCCTCGCGGCCTGCGGCAGCGACAGCGGCTCCGGCGTCGACGGCTCCAAGCCGGTGGTCACCATGACCGCTTCGGAGAAGCAGACGTTCTGTGAATGGGTGGTCGCGCAGCAGGGCGGCGCCGGCCACACCACCGACTGTGGCAACGGCGTCACCGTCACCACCCAGACCGTGGCCGAGTGCGTCGCCGGCTTCGCCGACCTCATCGCCACCTGTCCGGCCACCGTCGCGCAGGGCGAGGCCTGCGCCAGCGCAAGCGCGGCGGCCCCGTGCAGCTTCGGCGGCGAGGCCTGCGCGCCGCTGTTCGCGTGCATCCCGGAGTGAACCGCTAGCGCGCCCGGTCAGGGTCCGTCGATCGCGGCGTCGACGGTGGACGCGTCGGGCGTGACCCCGACCCGCGCGCACTCGGCCAGCGGCTGACCGGTGACGTCGCGGGCGATGTCGCCGGGCGCGCGCATCATCAGGTCCTTGAGCGGATCGTCGGCGGCGCGGTGGGCCTCGAACTCCTCGACCACGGCGGTGGCCTGCAGCCGCGCCGGATCGGCGGGATCGACGACGAAGCCGCCGGTGACCAGCACGGTGCCGTCTGCCAGGCGGGTCAGGCGGTGGCCGTAACGGGCGAGGCCGAGCGCGCCGGCCGGCACCAGCCGGGCCCCGCCGCCATCGACGTCGAAGCGCAGGCTCGACGTGGTCGGGCACACGATCGTGCGGCCGCAGCCCCCGCCCGGGCGCGCGCCGCCGGCCGCGAGCACGCCGCCGTCATGCAGCGTGACCGCGTCGAGGTAGGCGACCGCCGGCGCCGCGCCGGTGTCGATCGCGGTGGCTGCCAGCGTGCTGTTGGAGACCCGGAGGGCCAGCGCGCCCGGGCCGGCGTCATCGACGCCGCTGCCGCTCAGGTGGAGGCCTCCGACCACGATGACGTGATCGGTCAGCACCGCCGCGGCGTGGCACGCGCGGTTCATCGCCGAGGTGTCGGCCGGGCCGGGGGCCAGGGCCACGGTGCCGTCGAGGCCGGTGAGGTGATCGACGACCCGCACCCCGGCGGTGTCGGCGCCGACGTCGCCACCAACGACGATCGCGTCGCCGCCCGGCAGCACCGTGACGGTGGCGCCGACCCGCGCGCGGCCGTTGACCGTCCCGGCCACGGTGCCGTCGGCGCGCACCGCCTCGATCAGCGGGCTGGCGGCGCCGGTGGCCAGCCGGCCGCCGACCATCGCGGTCATGCCGCCCGCGCCAGTGACGGCGGTGGTGCCGGTCTCGGCCCGCGCGGCCGGGCCGCTGGCGCCGACCTCGATCCGGCTGATCGAGCGGGTCGCCGGGTGGTAGGTCAGGAGCTCGGCCGGCAGGCCGCGGGCGCCGTAGTGACCGCGCGCGATGTCGACGCCGGCCGGTTGCCACGGTGGGGCGCCGCTGCCGCCGGGGATCGCGGCGACGTTGCCGGCCAGCGTCGCATCGCTGTTGACGCCGCTGCCGCCGACCACCAGCAGGTGGACGCCGTCGGCGTCGCTGCCGAGCACCACGGTCTGGTGGAAGGCGCGCGCGATCAGCCCGGGCACGGCGATCGGCCGCGACCGGCCGGTGACCGGATCGTAGAGCTCGGCGGTGGCGAGCGCGTAGGCGCCGTCGTCGGGCGCGAACGACGCGCCGGGGCTCGCGACCGAGCCGGCCAGGCCGCCGAGCAGGAGCACCTCGCCGGTCGGTAGCAGGGTCGCGCTGTGAAAGGCCCGTGCGACCGTGGCCTGGAGCGGGGCGCAGGCGTAGTCGCCGGCCGGCGCGGCGACGATGGTGACGGTGTCGCCGCGGTCGATGGCGACGCCGTCGCGCGCGCCGCGGGCCAGGACTGCGCCCGCGTCGTCGACGTACTCGGCCCAGACCGCGACCGGCTCGCCGCGCCGGGGCACCGCGATCAGCGGCGGCGTACCGTCTAGCGGCAGCACGATGTCGCAGCGCAGAGCGCCGATCCCGGCGGCGGTGGTGTCGCGGAAGGTGAGGCGGACCCGGGTGGCGCCGGGGACGTCGGGCGGGGCGGCGGTCGCCGCGGGGCAGCCGGCGGCGGTGGCCCGGGCCAGGCCGACGATCCGGTAACGAACGTCGGGGCCGCCGTCGCCGCACCCGGCGGCGAGCGCGACCAGGCTCGCGAGCGCCGCGTGGCCATGGCGCCCGGGGCGGGTCACGACAGCTCCGAGGGTCCGCGCAGCATCGGCGCCAGTGTACGCTGACGAGCCGCGGCCTGCGTCGGATCGACGCGCCCCGGCCGGAGCTTGACGCCCCGACGAGGTACGGGTATCCCTCCTCGTTCGACGGACCCTGGACCGACGACGTCGTCGGTCGGGCGCCGCCACGAAGAGGTCCCAATGCGCGATGTCGTCATCGTCGGCGCGGCCCGCACGCCGATCGCCAGCTTCCTCGGTGCCCTGGCACCAGTGTCCGCTCCTC
>JAYVSF010000740.1:0-2378 GCA_043775605.1 Myxococcales bacterium | reverse complement strand
CCGGCGCGGGATGCACGCCCCGGTGCTGGCCGGCGTCGCCGCGATCCTGGCCGGCAAGGTCTCGGTCGCCGACGCGATGCACGGCGCCGCCGACTCGGTCGCGGCCGAGGAGTGAGAGCCGTGCGGGCCGGCCTGATCACGGCGCTGGCGCTGGCCCTGTCCGGTTGCCGGACACCGGCCGCGGTCGGGCCTCGGGCCGGCGTGGTCGGGCTCACGGTGATGATCGATCAGCCGCTCGATGGCGGGCCCGGGCAGGCCCAGGTCGACGACCGGCGCTGGCTGGCGCTGCCGGCGGCCGGCACGGTCGACCTCGGCGGGGTCGCGGCCGATCTCGAGCTCGACAGCCTGCTGCTCGAGTCGATCACGCGGGCCGGGAGCCTGCGGGTGCTCGGCTGTGCGGTCCTCGATCACGCCGAGGCCCTGACCAGCGGCTGGATCGTCGGCCGCGAGGTCGCGATCACCACGGTCGACGGCGCCGAGGTCACCGGCACCGTGGTCGAGCTCGGTGCCCAGGTCGCGGTGGTGACCGTCGACGATCAGCAGCTCGAGGTGCCGCTCGCCGACGTCACGCCGGTGACCGCCGCCGACGCGACCGCGGCCGCGGTGCCGGCGATCGGCAGCCCGGTCACGATCGACACCCTGGCCGGGCCGCAGGTGGCGGCGATGCAAGGCCTGTCGGTCGACAGCCTGGTGGTCCACGACGCCGCCGGGCTCCGCCACGCGATCCGCGCCGACGCGATCGCCCGGCTGCGGGTGCCCGAGCTGGCCGCGGCGCCGACCCTGCGCTGCCGGATCACCACCTCGTACCCGGGCGTCCAGGCGATCCGGCTGGCCTATCGCACCACCACCGTGCGCTGGCAAGCGGCTTACCAGGTCGCGATCACCGATGACGCCCCGGCCTCGATCACGCTGGTGCCGCGCTACACGATCGACCTCGCCGGGCTGCCGGCGCCGGCGGTCGACACGCTGCCCGCCGACGTCTCGCTGCGGTCGGTGGCGAGCGGGGACGCGACGACCCCGCTCACGGTCTGGCACGGTGCGGTCGCGCTCGGCGGCGCCGCGGCCACCGTGCTTGGCCCACCCTCGACCCGGGCGGCCCGGCTCCGGCGCTGGTATCGCGGCGCGGCCCCGTCCGAGGACGGCGTCGATCCGCACGAGCGGAGCTGGGGCCAAGCCTCGACCGGCCAGGTCTGGCGCGAGCTGGTGTTCGCGCGGGCCGCGACCGACGTCCCCGGCGAGCTGCGGGTCGGCTCGCCCGACGGCCACGGCGGCACCCGATGGTCGACCGGCGCGTTGCCCGCTGCGCCCGAGCCCGGGCCCGAGGTCACGCTGGTGCGGGTGCCGCTCGACGTCGATCCCGACCTGATCGGCTTCCGCGAGCGCCTGGTCCACGACGACGACGACGGTCTCGCCGACGAGGTCCGGCTGTCGGTCGCCAACCGCGGCCCGGCGCCGGTCAAGGTGATCCTCGAGGAGCCGCTGCGCCCGATCGGCCGCCCCACCGTCCGGTTCGCGGCGCCCGCGCCCGGCACGCTCAGCGCCGAGGTCTGGCAGCTCGAGGTCGAGATCGCGCCCAGCGGCCTCGAGCGCGCCGCCGTGCTGCTGCAGTATCCCGACGAGCCCTGACCCGATGCTCAGGTATCGCTCGACCGCTCGGCCTCGTCGGCGGACGTCGCGGTGCCGGCGGCGTGGGTGGTGGGCAGGAGCAGGCGGGCGACGACCAGCGCGATCACCGCGGCGAGCGCCGAGGCCGCGAGCACGCTCAGCTTGGCGACCGCGTGCAGCGCGGGATGGGCGGCGAACGCCAGCTGGGCGATGAACAGCGCCATCGTGAAGCCGATGCCGGCCACGCAGCCGAGCACGACGATGCCGCGCCAGGTCACGCCGCGGGGCAGGGCCGCGATCCCGAGCCGGACCGCGAGCGCGCACGCGGCGACGATGCCGAGCGGCTTGCCGATCACCAGGCCGGCGACGACGCCGACCGCGAGCCCGGGCGCGCCGCCGAGGTCGACCCCACCGAGGTCGACGCCAGCGTTGGCCAGCGCGAACAGCGGCATGATCGCGTACGCGACCCACGGGTGCAGCGCGTGCTCGAGGCGGGCGCCCGGCGAGTGGACCTCGCGCCCCGGCCAGACCTGGGTCGGGATCAGGAGCCCGGTGATCACGCCCGCGACGGTCGGGTGAATGCCGGCGTCGTGGACGCCGATCCACAGCGCCACCGCCGGGATCAGGTACAGGCCGAGGGCGCGGACCCCGACGGCGTTCAGCGCGGCGAAGCCGGCGAGCCCGGCCCCGGCGATCACCAGGCCGGTGGCGTCGAGGCCGCTCGAGTAGAACAGCGCGATCACCGCGATCGCGCCGAGGTCGTCGATGATCGC
>JAYVSF010000739.1:0-4111 GCA_043775605.1 Myxococcales bacterium | reverse complement strand
GCGCCCGGCGCGACGTGATCACGCCCGGGGTTCAGGTCGCCAGGCCGAGGGCCTCGAGCACCTCGGTCGCGACCATGGTCGCCAGCCGAAGGGCGAGCTCGTCGCCCTCGCCCGCGGTGGCCTCGGCCGGCGCGCCAGCGTACCCGGCGTCCATGCCCATGGCCGCGAACGTGGTCACGCCGGCGACGAGCTGCTCGGACAGGCTGATCGGCACCGCGGGCAGCGCGGCCCGCGCCGCATCATCGACCAGGGCCGGCGTCGCGGCCAGCACCAGCGACGTCTCGTAGCGACCGGCGTGGCAGGCGCCGCTCTTGAACTCGGCCGACAGGGTCCGGGCCCAGCGCCGGGTCAGCGGACACGCCACGCTGACCAGGCCCGGCCGCGTGACCGCGCGGACCGCGGCGTCGTGGGCCGGCTCGAGGTGGTTGTTGACCAGGCAGACGTGGGCCAGGCCCTGGGCCAGCAGGCCGTCGACCACCGCGTGCAAGAACGCGGTCAGCACCGGGCCCGGCACCGACACGGCACCGGCGAACCCGGCCGCGCACTCGGTGACGCCGTAGGGCACCGCCGGCGCGATCAGCGCGGTGACAGCGCGGGCGTCGAGCAGCGCCAGCGCCCGCGCGCACGCGGCCTCGGAGATCACGACGTCGGTGGCTAGCGGCAGGTGCGGCCCGTGCGGCTCGGTCGAGCCCACCGGCAGCAGCGCCACCACCGGCCGCGGTCCGGCGATCAGCGCGGCCAGCTCGACGGTCGTGAGCTCGCCCAGGCGATGCCGCCGCGGCCGCGGGAGCGTGGTCATGGCTCGTCGCCCGGCAGGCGCCCCGCCGCCGCCTGCGCCGCGAGCGCCTTGCGATCGACCTTGCCGCGATCGTTGCGCGGCAACTCGTCGACGAACGTGACCCAGCGCGGGTACTTGTGCTTGGCCAGCGTCGCCTTGACGTGGGCCTGCAGCTCGGCCCGCAGCCGGGCGCGCTCGTCGGCGCTGGCCAGGCGCGCGCGCGCCTCGGGCCGGACCACGATCACCGCCCGCGGCTTGGTCAGGCCGTCCTCCTGATCGCCGATCACCGCGGCGGCGCTGACCGCGGGGTGACCGAGCAGGCAGTCCTCGACCTCGAGCGGGGCCACGAACACGCCGCCGACCTTGAGCAGATCGTCGGCGCGGCCGCTGAACCACAGGGTGCCGCGCTCGTCGAGCCGGAACAGGTCGCCGGTCCGACACCAGGCACCGTGGAAGGTCGCCCAGCTCTGCTCGCGATCCTGGTGGTAGCCGAGCGCGACCGAGTCGCCCTTGACCCACAGGACGCCGATCTCGCCGACCGCGAGCTCCGGCGCGCCGGCGCCGGTCGCGTCCTCGGCCAGGATCCGCAGGGTGTAACCCTCGACCGCGCGGCCGAGCGAGCCGGGCACGACGTCGCCCGGCCGGTTGGTGCAGTAGATGTGGAACATCTCGGCCGAGCCGATGCCGTCGTGGACCGCGCCGCCGAACCGCGCGACGAAGCGCTCGAGCAGCGCCGGCGGCAGGGCCTCGCCCGCCGACAGGTGGAAGCGCACGCACCCGAGGTCGAGCCCGAGCTGGCCGCGCGCGCGCAGCTCGTCGTCGTGATCGAGCAGCTTGCCGAGCATGGTCGGCACGCTGGTGACGATGGTCGGCCGGTAGCGCGCGATCGCGGCTGCCAGGGTCTCGGGCGTCGGCCGCTCGCTGAACAGCGCGACGGTGGCGCCGACCGCGAACGGGAACCACAGGTTGGTGCCGGTGGCGTAGCCGAAGAACAGCCGGGGCACGCTGACGGTGACGTCGTCGGCGCGGTAGCCCATCGTCCTCCGGGCGTAGACCTCGGTCGAGAACGCGAAGTCGCGGTGACAGTGCATCGCCGCCTTGGGCCGGCCGGTCGAGCCCGAGGTGAACAGCCAGATCGCCTGGTCATCGCGGTGGGTGCGCGGCAGCGGCTGGTCCGACGTCGCGCCGGCGGCGATCGCGTCGGTGAGCGACCGGTGGGGCACATCCGAGGCCGCCAGGGTGAGGCCGGCGACGCACTCGGCCTCGGGATCGTCGTCGGTGCCGGCGTCGGGGACCAGCAGGAAGGTCAGCGGCGTGGCGAGATCGCCCTGCGCCGCGACCAGGTGCTCGGCCACCGCCGGGGTGGTGACGATGACCCGGGGCGCGACGTAGCGGACCACACGGGCGAGATCGGCCGGCGGCGCCGCCGGGTTGCCCATGGTGACGACCCCGGCCGCTGCGAGGGTCGCGAAGATCGCCCACGCGAACGGCGGGACGTCGGGCAGCACGATGTAGACCCGCTGCCCCGGCACCAGCGCGAGGTCGAGGAAGTGGCGGGCCAGCGCCCGCGATCGCTCGGCGACCTCGCCGTAGCGGTAGGTGCGGTCGCCGAACCGGATCGCGACCTTGGCGCCCAGGCCCTCGTCGACGCGATCGAACAGCCAGTACCGCGCCAGGTTGAAATCGTCCGGAAACCGGACAGGATCGCCGATCTCGTCCGGGGCCGCCCCCAGCATCTTGCCGCTCACGCCGGTATCGTAGGCCGTTTTGGTGATGTCGTGGTCGTCATGCCGCGCGCGATCGCCGCCGTCGTCCTCGTCCTCGCCGCCGGCTGCGGCGGCACCCAGCACACGAGACAGTCGGCGATGTCGGCGCACGACGCGCGCCGACGGCCGCTGGTCCGGCGCGCGCCGCGACTGCCTCGCCCACGCGGCGACCCAGGACGACACCCTCGCCTGCCCCGCCGAATAGCGAGCCTCGGCGAGCGATCAGGTCAGCGTGGCGGTCGGCAGGTAGCGGGGCGGCGCGCGGTGGTGGGTGGCCTGCTCCCAAGCGTACGCGTAGCCGATCAGCTTGGCCTCGCTGTAAGCGGCACCGAAGAACGACAGGCCGACCGGCAAGCCGAGCAGCGGCGCGCCGGGCACGGTGACGTGGGGATAGCCGGCGACCGCCGGCAACTGGCTGCAGCCGACTCCGACGTGGGGGTCGCCGTCGACCTGATCGATCATCCAGGCCGGGCCGCTCGTGATCGCGACGAAGGCGTCGAGCTTGGCCGAGGCCATGACCTGGTCGAGCATCTGGGCGCGCGCGATCGCGACGCAGCGGGCGCGGGCGTCGAGGTACGCGCGGTCGGTGAGCGCGCCCTTGGCGGCGCTGGCCTCGAACAGCTCCTGGCCAAAGTAGGTCAGCTCGCGATCGGCGTGGGCGACGTTGAACGCGATCAGGTCGGCGAGCGTGCGGACCGCGACGCCGGCCGGCCGGGTGGCGAGGTAGGCCGCCATCGTGGCCTTCAGCTCGTATTGCAGCACCGTGAACTCGGCGCCACCGAGCTCGGCCGGGGCTTCGAGCTCGGCGGGATCGACGAGCGCGGCGCCGAGTTCGGTCAGCCGGGCGAGCATGGCCGTCATCACGCCGTAGACGTTGCGGTTGCTGCCGAAGAAGCCCTTGCGCGGCACGCCGAGGCGAGCGCCGACCAGCGCCTTCGGATCGAGGTGGGCCGCGTAGTCGATCGCCGCGGTCGGTCGCCGGGGATGGGCCGCGGTCGTGGTCGGGTCCGCGGGATCGGCGCCGGCCAGCACGGTCAGCAGCGCGGCGGCGTCGGCGACGGTGCGGGCGAGCGGGCCGAGGGTGTCCTGGCTCGATGAGATCGGGATGACGCCGGTGCGGCTGACCAGGCCGATGGTGGGCTTGATCCCGACCAGGCCGTTGCAGCTCGCCGGCGACACGATCGAGCCATCGGTCTCGCTGCCGAGGGCCGCGGCGCACAGGCTGGCAGCGGCGGCGACCGCCGAGCCGCTGCTCGAGCCCGACGGCGATCGATCGAGGGCGTAGGGGTTGCGACACTGCCCGCCGCGCCCGCTCCAGCCCGACGACGAGGCGTTGCCGCGGAAGTTGGCCCACTCCGACAGGTTGGCCTTGCCGAGCAGGATCGCGCCGGCGGCGCGCAGCCGCGCGATCGCGGGGGCGTCGTGGGTCGCCCGGGTACCGGCGAGGGCCAGCGAGCCTGCGGTCGTCGTCATCCGGTCGCCGGTGTCGATGTTGTCCTTGAGCAGGATGGGGATGCCGTGCAGCGGCCCGCGGACCTTGCCGGCCCGGCGCTCCAGGTCGCGCTCG
>JAYVSF010000738.1:0-22070 GCA_043775605.1 Myxococcales bacterium | reverse complement strand
GAGCTCGACATCAGCATCGTGGCGGCGGCGTTCGCCATCGATCTCGATTCGAGCCATCACGTCCAGGCCGCGCGCCTCGCCTATGGCGGTGTGGCGGCGACGCCAGCCCGCGCCAAGAGCACCGAGGCCTTCCTGGTCGGCAAGCCGTGGGACGCCGCGACCGTGGCCGCGGCCCAGGTCGTCCTCGCCCGCGAGTTCACGCCCATCGCCGACGTCCGCTCGGGCGTCGCGTTCCGCCAGGACCTCATCGTCAGCCTGTTCGAGAAGTTCTGGCTGGGCGAGCACAGCGCCGGCCAGGACGAGCGCCCGAGCTTCGAGCCCGGCGCGCCGCTGCCCGCGTCGCTTCACGAGCCGCGCGCCAGCTTCGAGCTCGCCCACGAGAGCGCGATCGGCCACGTCACCGGCTCGGCGCTGTACGTCGACGACCAGGCTCGCCGGCGGCCGATGCTCGAGCTGTGGCCGGTGCTGTCGAAGCACGCCCACGCGACCCTCGACGCGGTCGACACCCGCGCCGCGGCCGCGATGCCCGGCGTCGTGTGCGTGCTGACCGCGGCCGACATCCCCGGGGTCAACGACATCGGCGCGATCCGCAAGGACGAGCCGCTCTTGGCCGCGGGCGAGGTCCACTACCACGGCCAGGTCATCGCGGTCGTCGTCGGCGAGACCCTCGACGCGTGCAAGGCGGCGGCCCAGGCGGTCGCGGTGACTTACACGCCGCTGCCGGCGATCCTCGACCTCGAGCAGGCGATCGCGGCCGACAGCTACCACACCACGCCGCACACCATCCGGCGCGGCGACTGCGAGGCCGCGCTCCAGCACAGCCCGCACACCCTCGCCGGCGAGCTCCACGTCGGCGGCCAGGAGCACTTCTACCTCGAGGCCCAGGCCGCGTGGGCGGAGTGCGGCGACGACGACGACGTGTTCGTGTGCTCGTCGACCCAGCACCCGTCGGAGATCCAGGCCGTGGTCGCGCACGTGCTGCACCTCGCCCGCCACAAGGTCGTGGTCGAGGCGCCGCGCATGGGCGGCGGCTTCGGCGGCAAGGAGACCCAGGGCAACGGCTGGGCGGCGCTGGTGGCGCTGGCCGCGAGCAAGACCCGCCGACCGGTGCGGGTCCAGCTCGATCGCGACATTGACATGATCGTCACCGGCAAGCGCCACCCGTTCTTCGGGCGCTTCGAGGTCGGCTTCGACGACGACGGTCGGCTCACCGCGGCGAAGGTCGGGCTGGTGTCCGACGGCGGCTGGGCGCTCGATCTGTCCGAGTCGATCCTCGATCGCGCGCTGTTCCACTTCGACAACGGCTACTACCTGCCCGCGGTCCACGCCACCGGCCGGGTCGGCCGCACCAACAACGTCTCGCACACCGCGTTCCGCGGCTTCGGCGGTCCGCAGGGCATGCTGATGATCGAGGAGATGCTCGATCGGGTCGCGCGTCGGCTCGGGTTGCCGCCCGAGGTCGTGCGCGAGCGCAACCTGTACCGCGGCCACGGCGCCAGCAACACCACCCACTACGGCCAGCCGCTCGGCGACAACCGGCTGCCGAGCATGTGGACCACGCTGGTGCAGGAGGCCCGGGTCGGCGAGCGGCGCGGCGAGCTCGCGGCCTGGAACGCGGCCCACGCTCACACCAAGCGCGGCCTCGCGGTCACGCCGGTGAAGTTCGGCATCTCGTTCACCGCGTCGCACCTGAACCAGGCCGGCGCGCTGGTGCTGATCTATCGCGACGGCACGGTGCAGGTGAACCACGGCGGCACCGAGATGGGCCAGGGCCTGGGCACCAAGCTGCGCGGCGTGGCGATGCGCGAGCTCGGCCTGTCGATGGCCAGCGTGCGCGTGATGAAGACCCGCACCGACAAGGTCCCGAACAGCTCGGCGACCGCGGCGTCGAGCGGCGCCGACCTCAACGGCGCGGCGATCAAGCACGCGTGCGAGCAGCTGCGCGCGCGGCTGGCGCCGGTGGCGGCCGAGCTGCTCGCCGCGCAGCTCGGGGTGCCGGTCGCCGCGGACGCGCTGGTGTTCGCCGACGATCGGGTCGGGCTCGCCGACCAGGCCACGATGTCGCTGCCGTTCGCGACGGTGGTCGAGCGGGCCTACGTCGCCCAGGTGCCGCTGTCGGCGACCGGCTTCTACCGGACCCCGGGCCTCGCTTACGACAAGGCCAAGGGCCACGGCATCCCGTTCTACTACTTCGCGTACGGCGTCGCGGTCGCCGAGGTCGAGGTCGACGCGCTGTCGGGCATGAAGCGGGTGCTGCGGGTCGACCTCCTGCAAGACGTCGGCGACTCGCTCAACCCTGGCGTCGACCGCGGGCAGATCGAGGGCGCGTTCGTGCAGGGCATGGGCTGGCTGACCGGCGAGGAGCTCAAATGGGACAAGACCGGGCGGCTCCTGTCGCACTCGGCCAGCACGTACCAGATCCCGTCGATCGGTGACGCGCCCGCCGACTTCCGGGTCACGCTCTTGCCCAAGGCGGCGCAGCCCGGCGTCATCCACGGCAGCAAGGCCGTGGGCGAGCCGCCGCTCATGCTCGCGATCAGCGTGCGCGAGGCGATCCGCGACGCGATCGCGCAGTTCGGCGCGCCCGGCGTCGAGGTCCGGCTGGCGAGCCCGGCGACCCACGAGGCGATCTTCGCGAGCATCCAGGCGATCCGCGCCCAGGCCGGGGCCGCGCTCGCGGCCGGCGCACAGGAGCCGCGGTGACCGGGCCCGCGGTGCGCCGGTGGGGTCGGCGAGCGCTCGGGCTCGCGCTGGTGGCGACCGCGGCCTTCGGCAGCCTCGGGGTCACCTGCGGTCCGGCGCCGCCGTCGACCCAGACCTGCACGCCCGCGGTCCCGACCGACGCCGGCGACCTGCCCGATGGCACCCTGACCTCGGTCGAGATCGGGTACCTCGGCACCGGCGGCGACTTCGTGCCGTTCCCCGATCAGGGCGTGGCCCAGTTGCAGTTCGGCGGCCAGGGCTCGTCGATGTACGTCACCCATCTGCGGCTGCGCGGCAGCGGCATCCCCGCGTGCCTGCCGCAGAAGACCTACCTCGAGACCCTCGACGGCATGGTCATCGCCAGCGAGGAGGCCGGGCTCGCGACCGACCCGGCCGGCGCGGGCACCTGGATCACCGGCCCGATGTACCTGATCTACGATCGGTCGAGCGGGGTCCAGGTCCGGCTGCGGACGGACGTCCTCGGCATGCAGCGCTCGGTGGTGGTCTGGGTCGACTTCCCGGGCGACGTCGATGCCGGCGTCGATGCCGGCATCGATGCGGCGACCGTCGCCGGGGTCGACCCCGATGCCGCGTTCGCGCCATAATCTCGACGTGTCCGAGTCCGATCCTCCCGGCGACGGCCCGGCGCCGGCGGCCGGCGCGAGCGGCTCGTTCGATGTCCGGCTTTCGGACCCCGAGCTGGCGCCGATCATCGTGCGGCCCGCGGCCGGACCGGTCGTCGCTGCCGCCTCGCCGGCGGAGCGCAAGCGCGGGCTCGGCGCCAAGGTCGTACACGCCGCCGACGCGATCGGCGGGAGCGTGGTCAGGGCCGGGGGCGCGGTCGGCAACGTCGTCGGCGAGTCGCTGTCGCACCTGCCGGTGATGCCGAAGACCCGGCGCGGCCGGGTGATGGCCCGCAGCGTGATGGTCAGCTTCGTGCTGGTGTTCGGATGGATCGCGGTGATCGTCGGGCTGCAGCTACGCGGCACCCGTCCGCCCGACTTTCGGCCCGAGGCCGAACGCATCCTCATCGCGCTGCGCGACGGCCAGGCGGCCGACGTCTACGACCAGGCCTCGATCCGGTTCCAGAGCCTGGCCCGCGATGCCCAGACGTTCATCGATCAGATGGACGACATGAACCGGACCCTCGGCCGGTTTCGCGAGTTGACCGCGGTGATCGCGACCAAGGTCAACCGCGGCCCGGGCGGCCGGACCGGCCGGCTCGACGTCGCGCTCGAGTACGACAAGGGCAAGACCCGCGGCAGCCTCAGCTTCCGCTGGGAGGACCGGCGGTGGAAGCTGCTCGGGCTGTCGATCGAGGTGCCCGAGAAGATCCGGGCCGAGGCCTCGACCGAGGGCTCGCGCGAGGAGCGCTCGAGCGCGCGGCCCGACGAGATCGCCGAGCTACGGGCCGCGGTCGAGGAGGTCCTGGTTCGCTCGGCCCACGACCAGATCGACCAGCTCTGGCAGGAGGCGTCGCCGGCCTTCCAGCAGGCCATCGCCGTCGACGATCTGCGGCGGACTGAGGCCGATCGTCGGCGCACCCTCGGCGTGTTCGGCCGCGTGCTCGACGTCCGCGCGGTGCGGCTCAACCCCAAGCGCAACTACGCCACCCTGGTCGTGCTGCTGCAGTTCGAGCAGGCGACCATCACCGGCAACTTCGAGTTCAGCCGCAGCGGCGATCGCTGGCGGCTGGTCATCTACAAGCTGGTGTTGCCGGTGCTGCAGGCCCCGCCCGAGGCTGTGGCGCCGCCTACGGAGTGACCGCGTGAACGTGGGCGGCCGGTAGCGGGGCGGCGGCGCGCCGGCGACGCCAGAGGAGGACCGCTGGCTCGAGCGCGATCGCGAGCGGGATGAGCAGCCACAGGAGCCAGGTCCAGCGCGGCCGATGGAAGTGGACGACGACGCGGTGGGCGCCGGGGCCGACGTCGAGGGCGAGCATGTCGGGGCTGATGCGGCGCAACGGCGCCGGCTGACCGTCGATCGTGGCCCGCCAGCGCGGGTGCCAGCTCTCGCGGATCGCGAACGTGGTCGGGGCGCGGACGACGACGTCGGCGCCGATCGATGAGCCGGCGCGCCACGACCCGGTGACGTCGGCGTCGGGCGGTGGGCCGACCGGGCCCGAGCCGGCGTGGGCCAGCACGTGATCCTGGAGCGGTAGGTCGCCCGCCTGCCAGTCCTTGACGGCGGCCCGCATCGCCTTCTTGCCGGCCGGCAAGAGGCCGGTGATCTGGACCGGGCTGACCAGCCCCGGCGACGGCAGCTCGCGCAGCTCGTAGTGCTCGGTGCTGGTGAGCAGGGTGCCGCCGAGATCCTTGCCGCGCTCGTGGGTGGTGAGCACCAGCGGCGCGTCGTAGATCCAGGCCGCGCGGGTCGCGTCGGGGCCGGCCTGCAGGTAGACGAAGTTGGGTGAGCTCTGCAGCGCGGCGCCGCCGAACGCGGCCAGCGCCGGCCGGTCGGCGTAGATGTACGGCAGCATCATGAACCAGTGGTTCTCGACGCCGCGGACCTGGATCCGGCCGGGCCCGGCGCTGCGGATGACCGGCAGCAACAGATCGAGCTCGTTGCGGTGGATCGCGGGGAAGTCGGTCGCGACCCGGACCCGGGCGCGCATCGGGCCGATCACCGGCGCCACCAGCCCGATCGCCGCCAGGCCGAGGACCGCGCCGATCGCGGCCTGCACGGTCGGTCCGTACCAGCGACGCTGGCTGACCCGCAGGCCCCACAGGGCGACCTCGACCAGCAGCGCGCCGACCACGAGCGCGCCGGTCACTTGTAGAGCGCCGAGCACGCGGATCGCCGGGAACAGATCGTCCTGGGTCTTGAGCGAGCGGCCGACGCCGAGCACCAGGCAGAAGCCGACGGTCGCGATCGCGAGCCACGCCAGGTACGGCCGACGGACCAGCGCGAACGCGCCGGGGATCGCGATCAGCGCGAGCGTCGAGATCAGCGGCCAGCGCCAGGCGTCGAACAGCTCGCCGTCGAGGAGCCATTTGCCGAGCAGCGCGAAGCCGGGGCCGTCTTCACCCTTGACCCGGGCCGGGAAGCCGCCGAAGCCGGCGTAGTCGACCAGCACCGGCAGCCAGGCCGCGGCCGACGCGACCAGCAGCAGCGCGCCAAGCGCGAGCAGGCGGGCGGCGGGCGACCAGCGCGGCCGGACGTGGAACGTCATCGGCACGATCACCAGCGCGAGGCCGGCCCCGAGCGCGACGCCGGCGATCGGATGACACAGCCCGACCAGCACGCCCCAGCCGACCGCGTGGGCCAGGCCTCGGCCGGTGGCCAGCCAGCGACAGGCGTGGCCGAACGCGAGCGGGAACACGCACAGGGCCCAGGCCTGGGTGTAGAGCCCGACCAGGAACACGCCGTTGACGCCGCCGCCCCACTTCGACGGCGACGAGCAGAAGGCGAGGGCGACCGCGCCGGCCAGCGCCGGCCACGGCGACGCGCCTATCACCCGCAGGCCGCGGTAGGCGGCGACCGGCACCAGCACCAGCGGGATGAACGCGCCGAGCTGGAACCAGAGCAGCGGATGGCCGAACACCGCCGCGAACGCGCCCGGCACCGCGGCCGGCACCAGCTGGTAGTAGTAGCCGGTGGCGAAGCCGGCGTTGGCCGACGGGTTCCACCAGTCGAGGTCGCCGTCGCGCAGCGCGCGGGCGATGCGGGCGACCTCGGCGAAGTGGAAGGTGTTGTCGTCGCCGGCGAGCTCGCCACGGAACAGCGGCGCGTAGACCCAGGACAGCAGCACGGTCGTGACCGCGAGGAGGATCAGCGGCGCCAGCTCGAGCCACGGCTCCAGCCACACCGGCACCGACGACGAACCCGGGGAGCGCGACCGCGCCTCGTCCTCGCCGGGGCCGGAGATCATGGCCAGGGAGTTACCACGGCGCGCGACGCGGATGCGTCAGTCGCCGACGCCGACCGACAGCCCGACGGTGACCAGGGTCTCGCCGTCGACGCGCGCCACGGCGAGCTCCGGTTGCACGGCCCAGGTCCGCGCGGGATCGACGAAGCGCAAGCCGGCGATGGCGCCGAGGCCGGGCCGGTCGGGCGCGGTCGAGCGCGCCGGGATCAGCAGGTACGCGCGCGGGGCGAACACGAACTCGAGGTCCGGCTGGAGGTCGACGCCGAGCGTCACGCTGGTCGCGAATACGAAGCCTTCGAAGCGGGTCTGCCGGCTGCGATCGACGTCGGTGACGAAGATGTACTCGGAGCCCGCGACGCCCGCGGTCAGGCCGACCGCGACCGCGACCCGGCCGCGCGGGGGGACGACCTGGACGCGTGGCTCGACCGCGAGGGCGTACACCGCGCCAAACTGGCCGACGGTGCGGGCGGCGATCACGGCGGCGTCGAACCGGCGGGTGAGGCCGCGGCGGATGGCGACCTGCCCGAACCAGCGCGCCCGCGCCTGGTCGTCGCCGGGGATGGCGGCGGATGCGACGCGGGCGGCGGCGACGTTCACCGTGGTCCGACCGGGTCGGATCACGCGCGCGGATTGCGCCGCCATGCAACCGCCGAGCGCGGCTGCGGCGAGCGCGAGGACCGCGGCGCGGCGCATCAGCGAAAGCTCCGCATCGCGACGGCGATGGTGACGGTGTCGAAGCCGATCGCGCCGGTCTCGGACAGGTCGACCGCGACGATGCCGTCGATCGCGGGAGTGATGGCGACCACGGCCCCGACGCCGGTCGCCGCGTAGGTCTGCCACGCCAGGGGATGGTCGCTGAAGTAGCGATGATAGCCGTAGCTGGCGTGGGCCTCGGCCGCGATCCGCGCGGTGATCTGCGCGAGCGCGCGGACCTCGGCACCGATCACCATCGCGCGGGTCGACAGGATCGGCGAGGTGACTCCATCGTAATTGTCGACGGCCACGAAGCCGCTGCCATCGAGGGCGGCGCGCGGTGCGAGGTGGAGCCGGCGCTGGTAGCTCGCCGCGAGCGTCGAGCGTCGCCGGTCGGTGTCGTCCTCGATCGTCAGCGCGAGGGTCTGGTCGGGCGAGCACCCGTAGCGGACGGTGGCCGCCAACCCCTGGAGCGGATCGGGCTCGGCGAATGACGCCGGGGTGCGGCCGAGGAAGAGCAGCATCCCCACCTCGAGCTCGAGCCGGCCGGCGGCGAAGCGCGCGCGCAGCCGCACCACCCGGTCGCGCACGGACGAGGTGTCGGTCTGGGTGCGGCCCAGGATCAGCTCGGCCTGGCCCTCGGCGCCGCGCGGCAGGAGCAGCGGCCGCTGGGCGAGCGCGCGCGGATACGGTGGCGCCGGGGGCGTGACCCGAGTTCGGCGGTGCGGCGGCGGCGCGGGTGCGACTGGCGGCGGCGCCGGGGCGGCAGCCGGTGGTGGTTCCGACGGCGGCGGCGGCGGCGCTTCCGGCAACGGCGGCGGCGGCTGCGGCGCTTCCGGCAACGGCGGCGGCGGCGGCGGCGGCAGGCACGGCGGCGCCGGGGCGAACGGATCGATCAGCCCCGACGGTCCACCATCGACGCAGACACCGTCCGGCGGCGCGCTCTGGCCATGCGCACGTCCGGCCCACGTCGCACACACGGCGACTGCCACCACCACCCTCAGTCCGCGCGACACCCCGTGAACCTATCACGTGGACCTCGCCCGCCAGACCGGCCCGTGCGCTGGCGCCACGTCGGGCTCGGGCGCACGCGCGCGACGGGACCGCGGGCGCTGCGCCGCCGCCGCCGCCGGCGTCCGGGTGAGTGGCACGACCGCTGCACAAGCGGCGTGCATGCTGACCAAGACCGACGAACTCAAAGATCGTGTGGAAGCCAAGCGCCTGGCGATGAGCGCGAAGCTCGCGAGCCTCAAGGCCGACACCCGCCACGAGGCGATCGCCGCCAAGGAAGCGATCACCAAGGGCCTCGGCGAGCTCGAGGACACCATCAAGGATGGCTGGGACAAGGCCACCGATGCGGTCCGCACCAAGCTCAACGAGTGGCTCGCGAAGCACAACTGATCCGATGCGTCCCCGCACCGAAGGAATCCGCCATGACGATCGACAAGACCCCGAAGACCGATACTCCGATGAAGACCGCCGCGCCGATCGCGGCCAAGGCGCACGCCAACCTCACCGACGCCACCCAGGGCGAGCCGCTGGCGGTCCGGGCCCGTACCCGCAAGGCCCAGCTCGAGGCGCTGCTGGTCAAGACCCCGTCGTACGACGCGGCCACCCGCAGCGACATCGAGCGCGCGCTGTCGGCGCTGGTGCCGATGCTCACCGGCGACACCGAGCACCTGTCCGCAGCCACGGCGGCGGAGCTCAGCCGCTGGCTCGAGGGCGCCAAGCAGCTCGGCGAGATGGTGACGCCGGTCCCCGCGAAGGCGTAGCTCACGCTCGGGGGGCGTGGCACGCGCAGTGCATTTCGTCGCGGCATGCCCCCATCGATCGACACCGTCGCCCTCGTGTTCGCGCTCGCCTTCGCGGTTCCCAGCCTGGCTGCGGCTGGGACCTCGACACAAGAGACCCCGTCGTCGACCTCCTCGGCGCCGCGCTCCGACGCGCCGGCTCCGACCCCGTCGCCCCCGTCGCCCCCGTCGCCCCCGGCCGCCGACGACGCTCGCTACGCCGCGGCCGAGGCGGCCCACCCCGCCGCCGCCGACTTCACCGGCGGTAGCTCGGTCGTGATCATCGGCTCCACGACCGCGCTCATCGTGCTGCTGGTCGTCCTCATCATTCTGCTCTAGCCCATGGCGCCGACCATGCCGCTCGCCGCGCTCGTCGCCGTCGGCCTCGCGGCGTGCACCGCCGCGTACACCGGCGGGGCCCGGACCGTCACGCCGGCCCAGCTGGCCGGTGAGGACGGCTGGGTGCTCGCGCCCACGCGTGCGGTCCGGCAGCGGTCCGACAACGACTGTGGCGCCGCCGCGCTCGCCATGGTCGTGGCCCGCTGGCGGCCGGCGCTCGATGTCGTCGCCATCGCCGACCAGACGCCGACTCGGGCCGAGGGCCTGCGCCTCGGCGAGATGCGCGATCTGGCGCGCGACATCGGCCTGCGGGCCTTCGCGATCGTCGGCGATCGTGAGGTCCTGGGTCACGAGCTCGGCCTCGACCGGCCCGTGCTGATCGGCCTGTACCGGCCCTACGACCGCCAGCGCCGGTCGCACTTCGAGGTCGTGGTCGGCCTGCACCCCGACGGACGGGTGGCGACGATCGATCCCGCGGACGCCGCGTGGAAGGTCCGGTCGTGGGCCGAGCTGCTCGCCGAATGGAACCCCGCCGGCTCGCCCGCGCTGGTGGTGCTGGGCGATGACGCCGCCGCCGGCCCCGCAGCCGGTCACTGAGAGTCTGTGAAACAAACTCGTTTCCGCCGACTCGGTGACCTCGAGGATCATGCAGCGCGGCTCGAGCTGCGCGGCCTTCACCAGCTCGATCACCCGGTCGGCCAGGTCGACGTCGGCGAGGGCCAGCGCCGACAGGTTGGCCGCCACCGTGATCTCGGGCCCGAGCGCCGCCTGCCACCCGACGCACGCGGTCGCCGCCTTGCGCAGCATCATCCAGGTGAGGTCGTCGATCAGTCCGTGCATCTCCATCGACCCGATGAACTCGTGGGGCGCGACGACGCCGCGCTGCGAGTGACGCCAGCGAACCACCGCCTCCGCGCCCTTGACCCGCCCGGTCGCGAACTCGACCTTGGGCTGGAAGAACGGCCCGAACTCGTCGCTGGCCAGGCCCGCGCGGATCCGCCCGATGGTGAACGGCTCGCGGTCGGTCGCCGGGTCGTGCAGCGCGTCGGAGATCTCGTCGCCGGAGAACAGCGGCCGGCTGAGGCCGGGGCCGACCACGGTGGCCGCGTGGTGGAGATCGATCAGGGCCTGCAGCCTGGCCGGGGTGACCGGCTTCTCGATGACCCCGAGGATCCGGACGCCGAACGCCCGGGTCATGTTCTCGACCGAGGCCAGCAGCCCGCGGTCGAGCGCGCTGGTCAGGATGACCGAGGCCGGGATGCCGGCCTCGCCCAGGTGGCGCATGAACTCCATGCCGTCCATGCCGGGCATGTCGAGATCGCTGATGATGAGGTCGACCTTGGTGCCCAGGGACTCGAGCACCTGTAGCGCCGCCGCGCCGTCCGCGGCCGCGGACACGTGGGTCGCGCCGAGCCCGGCCAGGATCCGCAGCAGCAGGCCGCGCTGGAACTCGTGGTCCTCGACGGCGAGGATCCTCAGGTCTGCGGTGCGCACGCGACCTCCTCGCAGTACCGGTTCAGCCGCTCCAGCTCGAGGTCGAACGACCCCATGTTGCTCGCGATCGTCGGCCAGTCGTCGTCGCGGCTGGCCTGTTCGAGGATCTCGCACACCGCGGCCAGCGGCCCGGCGCCGACCGCCCGGCTCGCGCCCTTGATCCGGTGCGAGGCGTTGGTGACCTGCGGCAGCTCGTGCAGCTCGACCGCCAGCCGGAGCGCGGTCGCGTCGTCGTCGTTGACCCGCCGGAAGTCGGCCAGGATCTCGGCCTCGATCGACCGCTCGCCACCCGAGATCGCCGCCAGCACCGCCCGGTCGACCGACGCGATCAGCTTCGGGATCGGCAGCCAGCGGTCAAGGGTGCGGGCCAGCTCCTGGAGGTCGATCGGCTTGGCCAGGTAGGCGTCCATGCCCGCGGCCAGGCAGGCCTCGGCCTCGCCGCGCAGCGCGTTGGCGGTGCAGGCGATGACCGCGATCCGCTTGCCGTGGCGGGTCGACTCGACCTCGCGGATCTTGCGGGTCAGCTCGTAGCCGTTCATCCGCGGCATGTTGCAGTCGGTGATCACGATCCCGAACCGACCCGACATCCAGTGGGCCAGCGCCTCGACGCCGTCCTCGGCGCTCTCGGCGGCGTAGCCCAGGGTGTTGACCTGGCGCACCAGCAGCGAGCGGTTGGTGGGGTGATCGTCGACCACCAGCACCAGCGTGCCCTCGGACTCGGCGTGGCCGATGCTGGGCGCCAGCCGGCGGGTGCGGATGGCCGCGCTGAGCTGGTCGCCGGGGCTGGGCGCGCCCGCGGCCGTCAGCGCCTCCGGATCGGCGATCGGCACGGTCAGCTCGACGGTCATCGTGGTCCCGGCGCCGACCGCGCTGACCATCTCGACCGAGCCACCCATCAGCATCACCAGCCGCCGACAGATCGCCAGCCCGAGCCCGGTGCCGCCAGCCCGCGGCGAGGTCTCGCTCGAGGCCTGGATGAACGGCTGGAACAACCGCGCCTGGTTCTCGGGCGAGATGCCGACCCCGGTGTCGCGGACCAGGAGCCGGATCCGCTCGAGCCCGTCGACCCGCGCCACCAGCTCGGCCTCGACCTCGATGTGGCCGGCGGTGGTGAACTTGAGCGCGTTGCTGATCAGGTTGTTGAGGACCTGCCGCAGCCGCATCGGGTCGAACAGCAGCGCCGGGCTGATCGCGGGATCGACCCGGCAGGTCAGGAGGATGCCCTTGCTGCTGCCGATCCCGGAGTAGATGTTGCGCACCGCCTCGATCACCACCGCCAGCGACGCCGGCTCGGGATGGACCTCGAGCTTGCCGGCCTCGATCTTGGAGAAGTCGAGGATGTCGTCGATGATCCGCTGCAGGGTCGCGCCCGACTCGCGGACCACCTCGAGCATGGTGCGCTGGGCGTTGTCGAGCTTGGTCAGGCTGAGCAGCTCGAGCATGCCGAGGACGCCGTTCATCGGGGTCCGGATCTCGTGGCTCATCGTCGCCAGGAAGTCCGACTTCGACATGTTGGCCTGCTCGGCCAGGACCTTCGCGCTCTCGAGCTCGACGTTCTTCTCCTGCAGGACCTGATCGAGGCGCCGACGCTCGGTGATGTCGCGGGCGGCCGCGAACACCCCTTGCAGTCGGCGGTCGCGGTCGTAGAAGGTGGCGGCGTTGAACGACACCACGGTCTGCCGGTCGTCCCGGCTGCGGGCGGTGAGCTCGTAGTTGGTGACCTTGCCCTCGGCCAAGGTCTGCTTGATACCTGCCTCGGCCCGCCGCGGATCGGTGAAGTAGTTCTTGAACGGCGCGCCGATCAGCTCGTCGCGGGTGCAGCCGGTGAGCGCCTCCATCTGCTTGTTGACGTCGCTGATGATCCCCTGGGTGTCGGTGGTCATCAGCGGGTCGATGTTCGATTCGATCAGCGAGCGCGTGTAGAACTGCTGGTCGCGCAGCCGCTGGTCGAGCTTCATCCGCTCCTCCTCGACCTGCTTGCGCGCGGTGTTGTCGGTGCCGATGAGCAGGTAGCCGATGACCGCGCTGCCGGCGTCGCGCAGCGCGGTGACCGAGACCACCGCCGGGAACCGACTGCCGTCCTTGCGGATGTAGGTCAGTTCGTAGATGTCCTCGATCCCGCGCGAGGCCTTGAAGGCCAGGGCCTGGAAGCCGGGCTCGATCGTAGTCGCGAACTCGATGCTGAGCTCGCGGGCGCGGTCGATCAGCTCCTGCGGATCGGAGATGTCGGCCGGAGTGACCTTGTCCATCACCTCGAGGGCCGTGTACCCGAGCATGCGCTCGGCGCCAACGTTGAAGATCTGGATGACGCCCTGGGCGTCGGTGGCGATGCTCGAGAAGTTGGCGCTGTTGAAGATCGCGCGCTGCAAGGCGCCGGTGCGGAACAGCGCCTTCTCGGCGAGCAGGTCCTCGCTGACTTGACTGCCCACGACCGGGGGCTCCCCGATCACCAGGGCGGCCAGGTCCTCGCTCACGATCGCTGCTCCGACTTTCTTCTTGGCCATGATTCATCTCCGCGTGGGCCGGGAGGCCCTGATTCGAGCTGCCAGCCGACGACGGTCGGGGCTGGACGGGATTGCAAAAAAGGCCCGCGGGGACGGTGGTCCGCGCGGGCCCGGTCAGCCAGAGGCAGCGATCACGGCGCCGGGACGGTGACCATGTTGGCGTCGAGCGTGACCGCGGCGATCCGGGCCAGCGCGCGACCGACCAGGGTGGCGCCGGTCAGCAAGGTCACGGACTGGTCGGCCATGATGGTGCCCTTGAAGGCTGACGTGGTGCCGATGGTCGCCGAGGTGCCGACCTGCCAGAAGACGTTGCTGGCCTTGGCGCCGCCGGCGAGAATGACCTGACGACCGGCGGTGGTGGTCAAGGTCGAGGCGATCTGGAAGACCCAGACCGCGTTGACATCACCCTGGGCGTCGAGGGTGAGGTCGCCCGACGAGATGTCCAACGACGAGGTCGACTTGTAGAGACCGGGGGCGAGGGTCAGGCCACCGAGGTTGCCGGACTCGGTGATCGGGCAGAGGCTGAGCCCGGCGGCCTCGTTATAGGCCGTGGTCAGGTCGGCCTCGCCCTGCGCCGAGATCGGATCCGCGGCGTGGCGGGCGCCGACGATGATGCCGGGCGGGAAGCCGATGATCGCGGCGCCCGGGCTGGAGCCGATGTCACCGGTGACGATGGTCTGCCCGGTGCTGGTCACGGTCGGGCCGCCGAGGACGCCGAAGCGTCCGGCGCCGCCCAGGGTGATCGGCGCCAGGCTGCAGGCGCCGGTCGTGAAGCTCCAGACGCTGGCGGTGGCCAGGGCCACGCCGCCGACGCGGCCCGAGCCGATCTCGAGGCTGAGCCCGACGGTGAGCAGCTTGGCGTCGCGGTTGTCGTAGCCGGCCCGCTCGAGCTGCACGGTCTGGGTGTAGCGAACGAACGGCCCGAGCCAGTACCGGCGGTCGACGCCGATCGGCCACGACACGCCGAGCCCGGCCGAGAAGCCGGCCCGGTTGAGCGCGCCGGTCCGCATGTAGAGGGCGTCGAAGTCGACCCACGGCGACACGCCGCGTGCGCTGTCGCGGTCGTGGGGGCGCTTGAGCCGCAGGCCTGCGCCCAGGCCCCAGACCACGCCGGGCTGGTCGCCATCGATGGCGGCCGGCAGCATCGTGAACGACGCGCTCGGACCGACGTCGAGATACGGCTTGACGTCGATCCGGAGCTTCGCTGACTCCTCGCCGCCGACGTCGAAGATCGTCGACTGGGGCGTGGTGAGCGGGACCGCGACGCCGCCCTCGAGCTCGACCCCGATGCCGCCAGCGTGGGCCACCGCGGGCAGCGCGAGCAGGCCGACCGCGACCGACGTGGCGCGGAGCAGGCGGGCACGGGTGGTGTGCTCGGGGTGGGCGCGATCGGGTCTTCGAAGCATGACGATCCTCTCGAGGGCCGCGCAGATGCGGCCACGTCTTGCCTGACTCCGCCGTGACGGCGGGCTGTCAGGAAGTGCGAGAGACGCCTCTGCATGGCCCGCGCCAGCGGCGATCGCGGTCGCCCGTCGTCCACGCGGGCCGCGACCGGGGGGCCGGTGGGACGTCAGCGCACGGTGAGCGCCGGCGCCGAGACCGAAGTTGTCGAGACCGGAGGTTACCGAGGCACGAACCGTGCTTACGCTGTCACGATGTCGACGCGCTGGTGGACGAGGCTGGTCGTGCTCGGGGTGCTGGTTCCCGGCTCGGGGAGCGCGGAGCGCCCGCGCGCCCCCGATCGACCTGCGGCCCACGCCGCCACCGCCGTGGTCGCGGCCCACCCGGCCCGGCACCGGCACCGACCGCCGGCCCGGCACCGACGCAAGCACCGCTCGGGGACGGTCGCGCGCGCCACACCGCAGGTGCGCCCGCCGGCCGCGCCGCGCAGCAACATGCCCGCCGGGTGGGAGTGGCCGCCGAGCCCGGCGATGGCGACAGCGGGCAAGGCCTGCACCGACCGGCTCGACGCGCTCGGCGTGCCCTGGCTGCCGGCCGCGGCCATCGAGAAGATCGCGACTCCGATCACCGTGCCGTCGATGATGTTCGGCGCGGTCAAGGTGGTCTCGCAGTTCCGCAAGGCGCCGTTCGTCATGGATTGCCAGCTCGCGTTGACGTTGACCACCTTCGCGCCCGACCTGTACGCGCTCGGCATCCGGCAGCTGACGTTCTCGCGGATCTACGGCTACACGCTGGCCCGGACCCAGGGCCGGACCGGGACCGCGCTGTCGCGTCACGCGCTCGGCCTCGCGATCGACATCCGCTCGGTGATCGACGCCGACGGCCACGAGTCGGTGGTGGTCCGCGACTACACCAGCGGCGATCCGCTGCTGCTCGCGCTCGAGACCTTCCTCGACGGCTCGGCCGGCTTCCGCACCGTGCTCACGCCGAAGAACGATCCGATCAGCCACTACGATCACTTCCACGTCGAGGTCGCGGTCAGCTACGGCCCGTGACCGGCATCGCGCCCGCGGGTCACGCCGGCGGGCGCTTGGCCTTCGAGCGGATCCGGCCCGGCAGGACCTCGACCTCGACCGGCGGCGTGAGCTCGATGCGGTAGCCGCGGGTGGTGACGTGGAGCCGGAAGGGGCCATGCTCCTTCACCAGCCGGACGTAGTCGACCTGGCTCTCGCCGCGGCGCACGTACGCACGGTGTTCGAGGAGGAAGCCGGCCAGGCGCAGGGCCTGGACCGGCAGCAGGCGGTGACATCCGTGGCTGCGGCCGTCGTGCATCGAGGCGACGTTGCCGGTGCCGTGGGTGCGAATGCCCAGCTCGTCGACGGTGACCCGGAGGTGGCGGCCGCGCGGCACCTCGTGGATCAGCATCGCCAGGCCATACGCCGAGCGATAGCTCGGGCCGAGCGCGGTCACCGACGCCGCCCAGCGGCCGCCGCCGATCGAGTGGACCAGCTCGCGGTCGGGCGTGGTCGGCGGCGGCAACCAGGTCGGGCCGATGTACAGGTCGCGCCAGAGCCGGGGCCCGACCGGTGACTCCTTCCACTCCTGGATCACCCGGCCGCCGGGCTGGACCTGCTTCTGCCAGCCGCCGATCGTGGTCGGCCAGCGGACCAGCGGCGTGCGACCGGTGGCGCTGACGGCGTAGAGGATGAGCACCGGCCGGCGCGCGGAACGGTGGCGGCGCGGCGTCGCGTCGTACCAGACGTCGCCGCGATCGATCTCGACCTTGAGCTCCTGGCCGGTGCGATCGGGCAGCGGCGGCAGCGCGACCGCGACCCACCCGGTCGGTGGCGTGCGCAGGAAGGCGGTGGTCGCCGCGGGATCGGTCCAGCCCAGCGCGCGGGCCGCGGCCTCGGTGGCGGCCGCGATCCGGTCGGGTGCCGCACCGGGCAACGGGTCGTGGCCGAGCACGTGGTCGAAGCTCGGCGGATCGAGGCGGCGGCCGAGCACGGTGGCGTTGCCGTCGCCGGCGCTGCCATCCTCGATCAACCCGGTGGCGGTGATCACGCGCTCGCGCAGCACCCGCAGCGCGGCGCGGAAGTCGCGGTCGCGGCTGTCCTCGGCCAGCGCGGCGCGGGTCGCGGCGTCGAGCCGGCCGGTGGGCATCAGCAGCTCGCGCCGCTGGAACGCGGTCAGCGTCTGCCGCGTCTTCCATCCGAACCGCTCGCCGGTGTCGATGAGCAGGCCGTCGCACGCCAGGTGACGGTGGACCGCGGCCAGGGCGCCTATCCAGGTCTCGGCCGCGCGCAGGCGGGCGACCTGGCGGCCCGGGTTGCGACCGGTCGCGGCCAGGCCGTCGAGATCGGCGAGCGCGAGGCTCGCGACCTTGGCCTCGAGCGCGATCCGCAGGGCTGCGGCTCGACGTTGCCGCGCTCGCGCGCCGGCCGCGCTCTCCTCGCCGGGGTTGCCGGTGTACAGCTCGAGCGCGGTGTCGTCGATCGCCGCGTGGCACTGGTGGCGGGCGTCGTCGGCGAGCCAGCCGCCGACCACGGGCAGGGCCGGCACGATGCCGTGGATCTCGAGGTAGTGATCGCCGGCGGCGACCGGGCCGTCGGGCCCGGCGTCGTTGAGGCGGCCGTCGGCCAGCGCGAGGTACGTGGTCCGGTACGACGGCGCGATCCCGTCGGGGCCGGGCGCGAGCGCGGTCGGGGTCCAGGTCGCCGTCAGGTCGACCAGGGTGAGGCCGCGTTGCTGGGCGGCGTCGGCGCACACCTGGTCGCCGGGCGCGCCGTCGCGGTAGACGCGGACGTCGCACACCGGGTCGGCGTCGGCGGTGGTGGGTGCGGTGACGACGATCGCGAGCGCCGTGGTCACGACGAGCGAGGTGCTGGCCCAGGTCATCGCGACCGCTGGTGCACGCCTCATGCCGCGGCGCGTGGCGCAGCGCGATCATGGGTGGCACGCAGGGTGCTCCACCCCGCCAGGACCATGTTCCAGCGCATCGTCGATCGCATCGACGTCGAGCTGGACCGCAAGTAGCCAGGCCTGCGCGGCCGGGCTCGGGCCGGTGAGGCGTGGGCGCACGGGAGGGGCGGTCCTGTCACGCGCCCGATGCGCCTGACGCCTCGGGCGGCCTCGGCGGGCCCCTGGAGGCCGATCGTCGTCGATCCGAAGCGGCACGCCGGGTGCAAAGAACGACAGCACGCCGGGCAGCCCTCGGTGGGGAGGACACGATGCGATTCAATTCATTGCGTACGATGGCAGGTCTCGGTCTGGTGATGGCTCTCGTCGGTGCCGCGCCCGGATGCACGCTCACCGGCGAGGGCCACCTGCGGATGCCGTTCGTCGTCGTCACCGAGGCGCCACCGCCGCCGCCGCCGCGCCAGGTCGTGGTGATCCGCGAGGGCCACTTCTGGGTCGAGGGTCACCAGCGCTGGACCGGCAACCAGTACGTCTGGCAGGACGGCTACTACGAGCGCGAGCGCGCCAATCAGGTCTATGCGCCTGGCCGCTGGCAGCAGCGTGGCAGCGGCGGTCACGTCTGGATCGAGGGCTCATGGAAGGCCTCGGGCCACCAGAGCCAGGGTCGTGGTCAGATCCGCGACCACCGCAACGGCCACTGATCGAGTCACGATCGCCGAGCTCCGACCGCCGACCTGCCGCACCCGTGCGGCGAGTCGCGCTGGTCGAGCCGATCACGCGTGCATCGCGGTCGATTCGCGCGCTGCGCGGACGGCGTGGTGTGACCACGCCCGCGCGTAGCCGGCCTCGCTGTCCCCTGCGGTCGCGCGGTCCCACGGCTCGCCGCCCTCACGGCTTGCCGCCCTCGTCGAGCGTGCGCGCCCCGGCGAGCGCAGGCGCGCGGTCGCGATCGTTGGGCCGGGCCGGAAACGTGCGGTCCGGGTGGCATCGTCCGTGCACTGCCGTCGGCCATGCATGACAAGAACGACGAGCGACAGCTCCGCGCCATGGCCCCACCGGCCCGGTCGCGCCTGTTTACCCTGGCACTGTCCCTCGGCCTGCTGGGCGCGAGCGCGTCGGTCGCGACCGCCGATCGCGGCCGCGGCCACCACCGCACGCCCGCTCCCGAAGTGGCCGTGCCGTACGGCGCCCCGCCGGTGGCGCGGACCGAGAACCACCGCGAGGCTCGCCACGGCGAGGTCTGGCGCGAGGGTCGCTGGGACTGGAAGCACGGCGGCTGGCAGTGGCAGCGCGGCGTGATGGACCGCCAGCGCCCGGGCAAGCGCTGGCAGACCGGCCAGTGGGAGCAGCGCGGCGATCGCTACGAGCTGGTGGCCGACGGCTGGCTCGACGCCGCGCCGTTCGCGACCACCCCGCCGCCGACGCCGCGCTCCGACACCCCGGCCCGCGCGCGCCGCGGCCAGGTGTGGGTCGAGGGCCGCTGGGACTGGCAGAACGGCCAGTGGACCTGGGTGACCGGCACCTGGGCCCGGGCCCGCCCGGGTAAGCACTGGCACCAGGGCGAGTGGGTGCAGCGCGACGATCGCTACGAGTGGCGCGCCGACGCCTGGATCGACGTGCCGGCGTATCCGAGTTCCGCCCCGCCGGCGCCGCGGGCCGAGCCGCCGCAGGCGCCGCGCAGCGGCTACGTCTGGGTGTCGGGCACCTACGCGTGGCAGGACGGCGCCTACGCCTGGACCAACGGTCACTGGGAGCGGCAGAAGGCGAGCGGTGTCTGGATCGGCGGTCAGTGGTCGCTGCAGGGTGACCGCTACATCTGGGCCGAAGGTCGCTGGCAGTAGCTGGCGATCACGCCCGGCGGCCCCGCGGGGCGGGCCGGGCGCCGTGCCACCGACCTGTTCGGCGCTCGACCTTCAGACCCCGGCCGAGCGCCGTGGGATCGTCAGGGTTGCGCTGGCTTCCGGCGTGGTCGCGGCCGGAGCCGCTTGATGCTCGCGTTCGCGACGTGGGCGACCCGGCGCGCGATCTTGGTGCTGGCGACCTTGCGCGCGACCCGCTGTGCCACCTTGGTGCGGGCCAGCGTGTTGGCGGCGGCCAGGAGCGGCAGGCCGACCGCGGTGTAGAGGATCGCGGTGACCCGGCGCGACAGCGTGGTGGTCACGCCGAGCGCTGCGGACGTACCGAGGGCCGCGAACAGCGCGCCAATGCCGGCCTCGGTGAGGCCGAGGCCCATCGGCACCACGCTCGCGATCATGCCGATCAGCGTGCCGGCGGTGGCGAGGGCGGCCATGACCCCGATGCCGGGCGGATGACCAACCGCGGACAGCACCACCCAGGTCGAGGTGAGGCCGAACAGGCGCGACGCGACCACCCAGCCGGCCGGCGACCAGCCGACGCTGTCGCCGCGCACCCGGCGATCGAGGTCCTCGAGCCGGGTCCGCCAGCGCGCGACCCGCTCTCGTGACACCAGGCGGGTCGAGGCCATGGCGTCGGCGATCGTCACCAGCATGCCGCGCCGGATCAGCACGACGCCGCCGACCAGCACGACCAGGCCGACGCCGGCGCCGACCCAGAGGGCGATCGCGAGCGAGCTTGGCAGCGACAGGGCGATCGCACACACCGGCGCGCCGATGACGATCGACGCCAGGATCACGCCCAGGCCGCTGAGGTTGGTGCGCGCGATCGCCGCGGTCGCCCGGGCCGCCGAGGTGTCGGCGCTCAGCATGCCGACCTTGGTGGCCTCGCCCAACGTCGCGAGCGGGGTCACCGCGTTGATGGCGCGGCCGGCGAGTTGGGCCTTGACGATCGCGCCGAACCGCGGCCGCCCGGGCATGGCACCGAGGAAGCCGCGGATCGCGGCGGCGTCGGCCAGGGTGATCGCGACCTCGATCGCGATCACGACCGCGAACCAGGGGCCGATCGCGACAAAGAGCTGGCCGACCTTGCCCGGCCCGACGGTGGCGACGGTCGCGATCAGCGCGATGATGCCGACGACCAGCGAGCCGCGGGTGAGCCAGCGGGCCCAGCCCGCGCGTTCCTCGGTGGGCGCGGTGGTGGCCGGGTCACTACCGGGTTCACCACGCGTCATGGCGCCTGACCGTCCTTCGCCCGACCGAAGGCGAGGATCACGCGGAACAGGCCGAGCACGACGAGCGCGCCGACGGTGGCCGCGATCAGGCCGACCTCGGTGCTCCATCCGAACAGGAGGCCGAGGTAGTGGGCGACGACCGCGCCGGCGAGCCCGAGCCCGACGGTGGCCATCAGGCCACCGCCGTCGCGGCCAGGCATGAGCGCCTTGGCGAGCACGCCGGCGACCAGACCGATGAGGAGGACGACGAAGATGTTCATGGCGGGGCTCCGGAGGTGGAAGCGACGGTAAACGATGACGCCTCAGAGGCTGTGAATCGTTGCAGATTCTCAGCCTCTGGTTGATCGGCTCGCCGACGAGGAACGTCGGCATCGCCTGTACGGAAACGAGTTTGTTTCACAAGCGGTCAGTGGTCATGGTCGTGCTCGTCCCCGTCCCGGCCGTGGCCGCCGCCCTTGTGGCCCCGGTTGTCGTGCCGGCAGCGGTGGCCGTCCGACGACTCGCCGTGCTTGCAGCGCTCGGCGAGGCCGGCGCGCTGATAGCCGGGGCGGACGTGGGCGCGGAACAGGCACGCGGTCTGGGGTAGGGCGAGGGCGAGGATGGCGGCGAGGGCGATGAGGCGTTGCATGCGGCGACGCGCTGCAAACCTCGGGCCCATCGTCGACGGTGCTTTCGGTCAGGGCGTCTCGTGCTCGGTGGGGTCGGCGAGCGCCGCGGCGGCCGGGCTGTCCCCGGCCCGCATCGACGCGATCACGGCCGATACCTCGGCGCCGACCAGCAGCGCGAGGTTCGACAACCACAGCCACAGGAGGACGATGGTGGCGCTCGCGAACGCGCCGTACGTGCCCTGGAAGTCGCTGAAGTAGTCGACGAACGCGGTGAGGCCCTGGGTGACGCCGGCCCACAGCACGACGCCGACCAGAGCGCCGGGGGTGAAGGCGCGCAACGGTGCGCCGGTGTCGGGCAGGTACTGGTAGAGCAGCGACCACAGGAAGGTCACCAGCGCGCCGGCGCCGACCCAGCGCACGACCCACCAGGCTCGGTCGAAGACCGCGCCGTCGACGCCCCAGCGCCTGGCCAGGCCGTCACCGAGCACCGGCGCGAACAGGAAGAACGCGAGCGCCACCACGACGATCGCGGCGATGGTCGCCGTCATCGCGACGGCGCCGACCTGGCGGTGCAACCACGGCCGGGTCTCGCGCTTGCCGAACACCCGGTTGAGCGCGATGGTCAAGGTCGACGCGCCCCGCGAGGCGCCCCAGAGAGCGAGG
>JAYVSF010000737.1:0-12447 GCA_043775605.1 Myxococcales bacterium | reverse complement strand
GTGGGTCACGATCCCGCCGCCGCCGCGACCTGACTCACGCCGCCAGGTGGATCACGATCCCGCCGCGAAGTGGATCTCTGTTAGGCCGCCGCTGAAGGCTTGTCGTCGCCGGCCGACTTGGCGAGCCACACCTTGGCGAAGTCCTCGACGGTGGGGACCTGCTTGGCCGCGGGCGCGGCCGGTGTCGGGGGTACGGGCTCGGTCGAGCCGGACTCCCGAACCTTGGCGATGGCGAGGCGCTCGGCCTCGTCGGAGCCGGCCTTGGTGTTGGGCTGGCCGTAGTCGGTGGGGACGCCGAAGAGCCGGCGCTTGGTGCCGTCGGGGGCCTTGGCGACCTTGCGGAAGAACCAGCGGCCGGTGCGGGGGTCGCGGCGGGAAGACATGGGGCCTCCGCGCCCGGCGCCGGCGGGCGGACCGCGGGCTCGGGCGTGATGGGGGCCGACGCGGCGAGGTGGTCGCGCGTCGACGGGTCAGAAGGGGGCGTCCTCGGCCGGCTGGCCGAGGAGGTTGTCGCGGGGGCGGAGGCGGGCGATGAGCTGTGCTTCGAGCTCGAGGGCGTCGCCCGGCGCAGTGACGATCGCGGCGGCCTCACAGGCGGCGCGGTCGTAGGTCAGCCCGGGGTCGTGGCCCTCGGCGTACTGGCCCCGCCAGAAGCCCTTCCAGCGGCGCCACGCCTGGAAGTGGCGGGTGAGGGTCTCGTGAAGGCGATCGAGGCTGCTCTGCCCGACGTAGACGATCGGGGCGGCGCCGTCGTCCTGGCGCTCGCGGATGACGTAGACGCCGGACCGGCCGCGGAGTTCCTGGACCCACGCCGGGTATGGATCTCCGGTGGCACCGACGGCGCGATACGTGAGTCGGGCCGCGCTGTTGCGGGGCGGCCCCCACGACGAGGTCATGAGGGTGACGAGGGTCTGGAGTTGCGTCCGCCAGAAGCCCTCGTTGTCGGCGTACTCGTCGTCGGGGCCGCCCATGCGGAGCAGGACCTCGATGCTCTCGTGGAGCGCGCGCCAGTGGTCCCAGATCCGCGTGTGCGCGTGTTCCGGGAAGGTCGGGACGTCGTGGACGAGGGCGCGCGAGATGTAGTTCGCGATCCAGCGGACGTCCCGGTTGGTGGTGAGCGGATACGAGTCGCGGTCGAGCGGGTTGCTGCGCGGGCGCCGGCGGAAGCGCTCCATCACCCAGTCGGCGCGCGTCGGCGGCCACGGCAGGAGCGTTGCGCCGCGGTATCGCTCGCCGTCGGTGTTGCGGGGGGCGAAGTCTTCCTCGTCGTCGTCCAGGCCGGCGGCGGCGTCGCCGATGCTGGCCGACGTCGGCCCGCGACCTTCAGCGCGCAGGCGCCTGGCCAGCTCGTACCCCCAGGCCGTGTGCTCCGCCCGCTCCGCTTCGGTGAGCCAGCTCGGCGGGTGGCGAACCATGCGGATGGCGGTGTCGACGAGGTGATGCCAGAGGATCCCGGCGCCCGGGGTCGCCTGTTGCACGTCGTCGTCGGTGACGTCGGCCCGGCCCTGGTGGCGCACGCCGTCGGCCCAGACGACGAGGAACGCGGTCTTGTCGTAGGTGCCGCCGTCGGGCGCGGGGCTCTCGGTGAAGGCAGCGGCGAGCGCCGCGTCGGCAGCAGCGAGCGAGCGGTAGGTGCGCGCGACCACCGCGCTGTTCTCCGACCAGAGGACTTCGACCCGCGCGATCGGTGGCGACACGGGCGATGCGCCGTCGACCACGGCGTCGCTGGCGCCGGGGCTGCGCGAGCGGGGACTCACGGCTTGCCCCCAACGAGCCACGCCTCGACGGCCTGGCGGGACAGGAGCACGCGGCGGCCGAGGCGCGCGCTGGGCAGCTCGCCGCGGGTGGCGGCGTCATAGATGGTCTTGCGGTTGACGCGCAGCCAGCGCGCGGCCTCGTCGACGGTGATCACGTCGCTGGCGGTCGGTGGCGCGGCGGCCGGAGGGGTCACGCGGCCTCCGGGTTTATGCGCGCGGGCGTGGCCCACTGCGACCGCCAGGGGCAGTAGCGCTCGAAGACCTCGCCGGGTCGCGCGAGGGCCATGGCGAGGCTGTCGTGGACGTCGGAGGCGCGGTGATCGAGGATGATGGCGGCGTAGGGCGCGTCGTCCTCGAGCGGGACGTTGCGCAGGAGGTCGCGCAAGTCGACGACGGCGATGCGCCACTTCTCCCAGAGCACCGCGGCGTCGCGCGCGTCGATGCTGGGGAGGTCGTTGCGGAGGGCGAAGGTCAGGTGGTTGGCGATGGCGACCACGTCGCGACCGGCGAGGCGCGGGCGAAGGTCGCGCGGGGACGAGTTGGCGGTGGCGCCGTTGGCATCGAGGAACCGCCGGCTCAGCTGTTCGTAGGCAGCGCGGGGGTCGGGCAGGATCGTGGCGTCGTTCGCGCCGGGGAGGCGCACGGCGGCGCCCGTGCGCGATCCGGTCAGGGCGTTGATGCCGCGGCCGGCGTACCGACGGGCGGCTGGCTTGTCGGCCGTCATCGTGGTCCCCGCGGGACGGGCACGAGCGTCAGGTGGAAGGGCTGGCCGACGGGCGGCGGCGCATCGTCGCCGACGGCGTGGCGCAGCTTGGCGATGGCGAGGTCGAGGATCTGGTCGGCGGTGAGGCCGGTGAACGGGTTGGCCGCGAGGGGGGCGACCGGGCCGATCAGGAACGTGGCGAGCGCGGTGGGTGCGGGGGCGACGGTGGCCGGGGTGAGGCTGGGCGCCGGTGCGGGTGCGCTCTCGAGATCGAGGGCGATCGGGGCCGCAGGGGCGACGACGATCGATCCGTCGAGGGCGCCGGCCAGGGCGCGGCACGCGAGGGCGCCCCGCTGGCGTTCGTCATCGCTGGCGCCGTCCTCCAGGGCGACCCGGATGGAGTCGAGCAGAGCTTCCATGGCCGGTGCTACTTGCGGACCAGAGCGATGATGGCGGCGGCGAGCGCGATGCCGGCGACGACCATCGCGATGACGATCGGGGGCTTGACCCGGCGCTGGATCTTGGCGCCGACGAAGATCTCGGCGCGGGCGGCCAGGCGGCCGACGACGCCGCCGGCGGTGTCGCCGACGCGGCGGACCTGGCCGCGAAGGGTGTCGTAGGCGCTGGCGAGGATCGCTCGGGCCCGGGCGACGGGATCGGCGGTGCCGTGGAAGGGGGCGGACGCGAGGGACGAGGTCGACATGGGACTCCGGGGGATGACTTGGAGGGACGAGGAGGAGGACGAGCGGGCGAGATCAGGCGACCGCGATGCGGTCCAGGCGATCGCGCTCGGCTTCGCGGGCGTAGGTGGCCGCGACGCGCTTGGCGAAGGCGAGTTTGCGAGGGTTCGAGAGGTGCGCGCTGGCGTCGTAGGTGCGCGCGTTCGCCGCGATGACGTCGACGGTGACCGCCGCGGGCCGCGACGCCTGGGGCTGGACCATGAGGTAGCGGACGACGCGGCCGACGCCGGCGAGCTCGCTGAAGCCGGCGTTCCAGCCGAGGGTCAGCAGCTCGACGAAGCGAGGGTTGCCCCAGTCCTCGATGAGGTTGGGCACGTCGCCATGGTTGCGGCGGTAGCTGCCGATGATGGCGCGGAGGATGTCGGCGGCGACCCGGATGTTGCTGGCGGGGTCGCGCATGCGATCGGGGCCGATCGGCGCCTCGGGGTGGCGGCGGTTGTAGTCGGCGAGCGCGATCGGAACGACGTTGATCAGGCCCTTGGGGTCGCTGGGGTTGAGGCCGCTCTCGGCGTGCGCGAGCGCGCGCAGGTACGCGACCGGGAGGCCCTGGCCGTGCTGGCGGAAGAGGTCGTCGAACCGTCGGGTGAGGGGCGCGGAGGCCGCGCGGGTCGCCGGGGCCGCGCTGGTCGCGGGTGCCGAGGTGCCAGCCGCGGGCGAGGCGACCACCGGCGGTCGCGTACCGGCGGACGCCGGCACGGCCGCGACGTCGCTCGCGCGGACCTCGGCCACGGCGACCAGCCGCTCGGCGGTGCGAGTGGCGGCTTCGGCCTTGCCGCGATCGCGCCGCGTGTACCAGACGACGCCGGCCACGACGCCGCTGACGACCAGGCCATCGACGAACCGGGACATCACGCCACCTCCGGCGGGTCGAGGACGGGCCAGCGACGCAGGTACGGGAGCGGATCGATCGCGGCCGACCCTCCCCCGCCGAACCACAGCTCGAAGTGCAGGTGGGCGATGCCGCGCGCGTCGGTGGGATCGGCGCCGATGACGCCGATCGGCTGGCCGGCGCGCACGCGCTCCTTCGAGGCGCCGCGCTGAGTCTCGCGGACGCGGAGGCTCACGAGGTGCTGGTAGAACGTGGCCCAGGGCGCGCCGTGCGAGAGCACGACCAAGTAGCCGCGCGGCGACCAGCCGGCCGACCAGACGTCGGCGTCGCTGGCGGCGAGGACGAGCGTGCCCGGCGGCAGGAAGTGCCAGCGCGAATGGGGCGCCTGCGGCGGGAACAGGAAGCGGAACTCGTCGCGCGTGCGGCGCCGGAACATGATGTCGACGCCGCGGTGGCGGCGGGCACCGCCATCACGGGGCGAGCCCCAGCCATCGGACACGACGGGTGGCCGCCCCTGCCATCGCGGGACCGGATAGATCCAGCGACCCGGCGGTGGCGACACGGGACCGGTCAAGCCGGCTGCGACCTGCAACGGTGCGTCGCGATCCGGATCGCCGTCGGCGTCGCCATGCCCGTTGGCCCCGTCGTCCATCGCGCCCGGGTCACCCTGCCGGTGCTGGTGTCGGTGACGGTGGCGCAAGTACAGCCAGCCACCAACGACAGCCGCACCGGCCACGACCGGCACGACCATGGCCGGCGCGGTGTCGATCGACTCGGCGGCGATCACGACGCACCTCCGGTCGGGGCCGGCGCACGGCCAGGGAACAGCCGAGGCACGAGGACGATGCCGCCGACCACGACCGCGCCGACGAGCAGCGGTGTTCCGAGGTTGCCGAACAAGCCGGAGAAGACGCCGCGCGCCGGGGCGGCGACGATGCGACCCGCGGCGTAGCCGGCCTGGGCCGTCGCGTCCGCGGCGACGGCGGCGCCCGAGGCGAGCGTCGCGGCCAGGTCGCCCGGCAGGTCCTTGGCGGTGGCCAGGGCCGCGTCGGCGACCAAGTCCCACTTCGAGGGCATCTCGCGGACCGCCGACAGGTAGATCGCCTGCCACTTGGTCCAGTCGAGCCAGAACTCCTCGTTGCGCGCGAAGGTGGCGTCAGGAGCAGCGCCGGTCGCGGCGATGGTGATGGCCGACCGAGCGGCCTTCCACCGACTCAGGCTCTGATCGGCGCGCGAGAGGTCGTCGCGCCACAGCTTGCGGTGGACCTTGGCCCACACGTCGCCGAGCTGGCGCACCTCGCCGTTGGTGGTCTCGGGGTAGCGGAAGTTGCGACGCCCGACCTTGACCGGCCGCCGCTCGCCGAAGAACCGACGCGTCGCCTGCCAGAGGTCGAGCGGGTCGCCGACGTCCGTGACCTTGAGCGCGCCATCGCTGGCCAACTCGAGTCCGAGGTTGCGGTGGCTCATCGACGGCCCCTGCCGTTGCGCGCGGCCAGCACGCCATCGACCAGCGTGGTCGAGCGCTCGGCGTCCTCGCGAGCGACGTCGAGGCCGACCGACAGCCAGACGGCGAGCTTGCGCGCAGCACGCCAGAACGCGGCGTTGTCGGGGTAGGTCGCATCGCGCGGTTGTTGCCGGGCAAGCGCATGGACCTGCCGCACGGCGTCGCGCCACGATCCGATCCGGCCGCGCAGCGCGCTCGCCGCGCCCGAGCCCGCGGGCGCGAGCGCCATGGTCTGGCGGAGGTCCTCGTCGAGGATACGGGCGATCTGGCCGACGTCGCCGACGGTGGTCTCGGGGTACCGCCAGCTTCGATCGGCGGTCACCGGGCGGCGGGCGAGGAAGTAGGCGCGCAGGTCCTGCCAGGTGGTCAACGGATCGGAACGGTCGCCGAGCAGCGTGAGGACGCCGCCGTCCATCTCGACCAGTCCATTGCGGCAGACGTCGACGGCGGTCAGGCGCTGGGCCAGCGCGAGCGAGTCCGACAGCCAGAACCGCTCGTTCTCGGGGTAGGTGTCGCCCCACGGCACCCGCGCGCACAGGGCTTCGACGCGGCCATGGGCGTCGCGCCAGGCGGCCCGGGTGGCGACGAGGTTGGCGCCGTCGTAGCGAGGCAGGCACAGGTCGCGCGACAGGCGCAGCGCGGCGCGGCGGACATCGCCCGCGGTCGTCTCCGGGAACGCCTCGCCGGTGGCGCTCACCCCGACGTTGCGCGTGTCGAGGTACCCGGTCAGGAGGTCGTGCCAGCCGTCGAGTGCGGTCGGCAGGCGCTCGATGGCGGTTGGGTCGACGTCCGGCCAAGCGGTCGGATCGCCCCAGCCGGTACCGTCGACGTCGGGCCCGTAGTCCGCGATGGGCCCGAGCGCGGGGTCGATTGCGGCGTCGAACGACATACCGGTGCGGCGGTCGACGACGGTGCCGACGTCGACGGGCATCGACGGGTCGCCCCAGCTCGCGGCCGGGGGCACGGACGGCGCGTCCGGCGCCGTCACGTAGAGCGGGGGCGGACGCACCGGCGGCGGCACGACCGGCGGCGGGCTCGGGGCTCGAGGCGAAGGTGCGACGGGCCGCGGGATGCCGAACGGCGAGCGACCGACCGATGGGCCCGCGATGCCCGGGCGCGGACCGAACCCGCCGGCGGTGGCGCCAGCGGCGGGGTAGCCGAAGGGAGGTGGCATGGGTCTCTCCTGGGAAGGAGGGAGGGGAGGAAGGGTGAGGAGAGCGGAGGGAGGACGGCGCCCGCGAAGGACCGGGGGCGCAGGCCGCGCGCGAGCGCGGGGACGGGCCAGGGTTCAGGTCACGTCACAGTCAGGTCGCGTCAGTCAGGTGCCGGTCGCCGTGGCGAGCCCGGCAGCGGCGGTCACGACCGCGGCTGGATCACGATCGTGATCGGGCCGGGGCCGACCGGGATCACGGCGTCGCCGGTGTCGAGGCCGAACGGCAGCGGCAGCGGGACGCAGGCGCCCGCGTCCGCGCTCTGCCCGACCGGCGGCAGCTTGGCCGCGCCGGCGCACGGCGCGCACGGCGCCGCGGTCGGCGGCGACACGGTCGGCACCGCGGTCGGCGTGGTCTTGTACGCCGGGGTCACGCCGCCGCCGAGGAAGCCGCCGAGCCAGCCGGTGATGCCGCTGGTCGCCGACGGCGTCGGCTGCCCGAGGCCCTTGTACGAGGGGGTGCTCATCTGGGCTTGCCTCGCTGGCTACGCCAGCAGCTTGGCGACGAGCGCGCCGATGGTGCGGAGCTGCTCGTCGCGCTTGGCGTGGACCGCCAGCGCCGACTGGTAGGTGATGAGGTTGCTCACGTCGTCGTCGGCCTTGCCCATCGCGACCGGGGCCGCGGGCAGCGGCTGGAGCGCGGCGAACGCCTGGGCGGCGAGCGCCAGCACCTCGCCGGTCGGCAGGTCCATGAAGCGCTTGGGGCGCTGCACGACCACCGGCGCCGGCTGGTACGCCGGGTACGCCTGCGGCGGGTAGTACCCGGCCTGGTACGGCGCCGGGATCACCCGCGGCACCGCGCCCGGGTAGGTGCCGGGCCGCAGGGCCCCGGGGTAGCGCACGACGCGCACGCGGCCGTTCCGCGGGTCGCCGTCGTCGATGATGATGTCGTCCTGGTCCATGGTGAGGGTGCTTTCGTTGGGGGTTGGGGGAACGGCCCGCCCCCGGCTCGCGCGAAGCATGCGGCCCCGGTCCTTCGGGGCTGTGAGTCGTCGCTCGGTGGCTCGAGCGCTCGGCGATCGTCGGGTCGCGCTACGAGACGAAGCCGTAGCCGAGGTCGCCGTACGGATCGTCGACGTAGCCGACCTCGGCCTCGTCGGGCCGCGCGTTGCGCTCGTCGGCGAGCAGCGCGCCGATGCGCCGCTCGGTCCGCTCGATCGCGCGCAGCATCGCGTCGGTGTCGGGCTCGGCCAGGTACGCGTTGCGCTTGCCGGCGGCGGCGGCAGCCGGTGCCGCGGTCGGGGCGGCGGCCTTCTGCGCGGCGGCGGCCTTCTTCAGCCCGCGCTCGGCGAGGTACGCCGTGCCGAGCTGACCGACACCGGCACCGAGCATGCCCTGGGCGAGCTTCTGCCAGTTGCCCTTGAGGAACGCCGAGCCGAGGCCGCCGACCACCGTGGCGCTGATCGCCATGGGCATGACGCCGATGTTGTCGACGAGCTCGTTGGCCGCGAGCGCGGTGACGATGCCGCCGGCCGCGTTGGCGCCGACGCCGACCAGGTGCTCCTTGGTGATGGTCGCGGCCTCGGGCTTCAGCGCGTCGGCGAGCGCGCCGGCCTTGCGACCGATCGCGCTCATCGCGCGCCGGGGCCGGGACGGGCGCGTCCGGGCCATCGGGCCCATGCCGTACGGCAGCATCGCCTGGCTCGTCAGCATCGGCGGCGCGATCGGCGCCAGCGGCAGCAGGACGTCGTCGGGGATCTCGCCGACGTTGCGGCGGGGCGGCGCGTGGTGGCGCGGGCCGTGCTTCTTGGGGGGCTTGTGCGGGGACTTGTGCGGGGCCATGCGGGAACTCCAGGGTGAGGGATCAGCGGAAGATGAGGACGGTGCGGCGCGATGAGCCCGCGCGGCGGTCGCCGTCGGAGGAACGCGGTGATGAGCAGGCCGAGGACGGTGAGGATGTCCTCCTCGGAGGCGCCGCCGCTGCCGGCGGGCGCGCCGGCGAGGATCGCGCGGGCCGCGCGGTCGACGCGGTCGATCGCGGTGCGGTCGAGCGGGTCGTCGGTCCGCGACCGCGCCACGTCGCACAGCCAGGCGGCGACCTGGCGGCCGGCGTCGACGAGCGGCTTGTAGTCGATCGGCGGCGGCTCCGCCGACGGGTCGCGCGCCAGCTCGGCGTCGCTGACCTCGTGGAAGCCGGTGCCGAGGGACGCGAGCGTCGCGAGGGCGTAGAGGCGGGAGAGACGATCGGACACGAGTGGGCCTTTCACCCGGCGGGCGCCGGGACGGAACACCGGCGGGCGCCGGCGGGGACCGGTGCGCGAGCGCGCGACCGATCTGGGTTCGGAGGGCAGCAAGCGAAGCGAGGAGAATCGAGGACGTGACCGTGCGAACGCAGCCGCATGGCGACGCGAGCGCGACGGCCGTCGCGACCGAGCCGAGGAGCAGGCGAGCGCGGTGAGCGGCGGCGGCTACGCCGCGCCCACCCGCTCCAGGTGACGTGCCAGGAGTGCGTCCTTCGACAGTGCAGCGAACGAGTGCAGCGGCGGGGTCGGCCGGGCCATCGCGCCCAGCGTCATGCCGTCGCGGTTCAGCTCGTTCTCGAGCAAGCCGAGCATCGACGACGTGATACCGAGCGCGGCGAGCTTGGCCCGCAAGACCGCGGTGCCGGCGTCGAGCCCGACGACGCCGAGCGCGTGCAGCGCAGCGCCGAGCCCCTGCGGGATCGCCGGCCGCAGCCGGTACCGACCGAGGCGCAGCTCGACCGCGTTGCGCCGCTCGCCGTCCGCCGTCGGCTCACCGGTCGCCACCGACGGCTCGCGCTCGGCACCACGGTCGCCGCAGCCGCGCGTCGCGCGCTGGACCTCCAGCACCGCCCGCGCGACCCGATCGACCACGCCGACGCCGGCCGGCCCCCACTGCGGAGCTTCGTGCGCCGCCAGGGCCAGCACCATCGCGACGTCGTTGGCGAGGCCCGGGCCGATCGGGACGCCGCGGGCCGCGCCAGCCAGCGCGGCGCCGCCGTTGCGCACTCGTCGCGGGCCACCGGGCAGCGCCTGCGCCGGCTCGGTCGCGACCCGGCACACCCACGACGCGCACCCGGCGAGATCGCTGGGCGCGGTCTTGGCCCCCAGGACATCGACGCCGGCCTGGGCGCAGTTGCGCGGCACCCGCGGGTCGAGCACCACGGGCTGGTCGCTCTCGACCGGCAGGGTGTGGCGACCGACCGGGGTGTCGACGGTCGCCAGCCGCCGCGGCGGGCCGGGGTCGAGGAACTCGCCGAGCAGCACGTACAGGGCCGCGCGCTCGACGCAGTTGGGATCCGGCGCCGGTAGCCGCAGCCGCTGGGCCGGTGCGCACGCGTCGATCTTCGGCCCATCGCCGGCGGTGCCGTTGTCGTCGCGCTGGGGCAAGGACCGCAGCCACCGGATGACCGCGGCGGTCGAGCCCAGCTCGCGGGCGAGCGCCAGCAGCTCGGGGTCGTGGGCGGTTACGAGCGAGCGCACGACCTCCGTGATCGACCCGAGGCAAGCCTGGTCGTTGAGGGGAGCGATGATCATGGGACTCCGAGGCGGCGAGGAAGGGGGATGTGGCGGAGGGCGGGGACCGGAGGGAGGCTCGGGCGGGCGGGCGAACGGGGGCGAGAGCGGCGGGCGGCGCGGCCGTGGCCGGGCGTGGGGACCGGAGTGGCGGACTCGTGGCCGGTGGGCGCCGGCCGGTGGGGCGGTCGTGTCTCGGGTGCGCCGCGTCAGCGACCTGCGCGGCGGACCAGCTCGGCGCGGACGACCTGCGCGGCCTCGACCGGCGGAAGCGCCATCAGCTTGGTGAGCATCGCCTCGCGCTCGGGGCCGACGATCTGGTTCACCAGGGTCTGGGCCTGGAGGATCTCGCTCACGCGCAGGTGCTTCGCGATCTCCATCATCCGGGCCTGCACCGCGGGCGCGGCTCCGACTTCAGCGACGGCCTGCGAGGTCGGGCGGGCGCGCGGCGTGGTCAGGCTGGTCGGAGCGGTGGCAACGCGCGCGACGGGCGTGTGCAGATCGGCGGTGATCTGGGTCGCCGGGCCGCGGTCGCGGTTCTCGGCCTGGGGGGCGTCGGCCTGCAAGGTGTTGTCCGGGTCGGCGTCCTTGCCGTCCTGGTCGTCATCGAGCTCGACGTCGTGCTCGCCATCCTGGTCCTGACGCTCATCCACGGTGGCGCCCTCGTCGTGATCATCCAGGTCGGTGTCGTCCGGGTCGGTGTCGCCCGGGTCGACATCGCGGCCGTCGTCCTGGCCACCGTCGTGGCTCTCGCCCACCGGCCCCTGGCCGCGCGACGCGCCCACCGGCCTCTCCTCGGCCTCCGCCACCACGACCTCCTCCCGCGCGCAGCCGCGCGCCCGGTTCGCCTCGCGCGAGGCCCGCCGGCGCTTGACGGGCTCGAGCTTGGCGGCGGCGTCGGCCACGGCCTCCTCGAACGGCATCGAGCACAGGTGCTCCGTCAGCGCATGCCGATCGGCCGGCTCCATCGCCATCAGCAGCCGGCGGAACAGCGAGCCGTCCGCGCCCAGCTCGTGGGAGATCAGCAGGATGTGCGACGCGCGCAGGTGCGCCATCTCGTCCGCTTCCCTGTCACCCTCGTCGTCGCCATCCTCGGCCTCGGGCGCTTCGGGCGCGACCTCCACCGGGGCCGCGTTGCGCACGCCGCCGCCCATCCCACCCATGACCAGCCGCGCCACGTCGGCCACCGGCGCGATCACGCCCTGGACCTTGTCGGCCAGGGCCAGGATCTTCGCGAACATGTCGGCCTCGCCGCCGGCCCCCTCGGCGCCGTCCTCGCCGGCGTCATCGTCGCCCTCGTCGTCGTCCGGGTCCTCGTCGTCCCAGTCCCCGGACCGGGCCTCGGCGGCGTTCCGCGCCACGGGCGCGGCGTACACGACCGTCGGCGCGACCGGCGCCGGCGGGCTGGTCGGGGCCGGAGCGGGCGGCACCGGGGGCGGCGGACGGTGGGGCATCGCCGCGCCATCGGCCGCGCGCACCAGGCCCGCGGCAGCCCCCATCATCTGGCTCGCGCCGGCCGACGTCGACGCGGTCTGGCTCGACAGCGCCGCCGTCACCATCTGGAACATCTGCACCTGCCCGCGCAGCGCCTCCGCCAGCAGGTACTCGGTCCCGGTCATCGCGACCGGCATCGGCAGCGCCGGCCAGGTCCCGAACGGCGCCGTCACCGTCGCCGGAGGCATCCAGGCCACCGGCGGCGCCCCGTTGCGCAGCGGGCCCGCGGCGTCGACGCCGACCTCGGCTGCCTCACCGCCGCCGGGCGCATCGACCTCGACCCGCGGCGGGGCCAACATCGGCACCATCACGTAGGCCGAGTCGACGTCGGCCAGCAGCATCTCCCGCTCGTCGAGCGCGTCGAGGCGGTACCGACCCGGCTGGTCGCCGACGGTGGCGCGGAACGCGTCGATGCCGATGTCGATCGGCACGATCAGCGGACGGCCGTCGTTGCCGCGCACGATGTCGAGCTGGCCGCGCTGGCCATCGCGGATGCGGCGCACCCGCCAGAACATCGCCTCGCTCGGCGGGGCGAAGCGCTGGCCCTTGTAGTTGTAGGCAAGCTGGGACACTGGACAGACCTCCACCCGGCCATGCGGGTGCCGCGCGCCGACGGCGGCGCAGGTTGGACATGCTCGTGGCCGGGCAGCGCCGCGCAGGCACCGCGATCACGAGGCTCTCATCTACCTACTGCCTGCAACTCGCCGTGCCACCCCGCCTTGGCACGAGGTTCT
>JAYVSF010000736.1:0-5520 GCA_043775605.1 Myxococcales bacterium | reverse complement strand
ACCGGATCCAGGGCGCGATGCTCGACGGCCTTCGCCGGATGAGCCACCTGCCCCGCCGGGTCTGGGCCCAGCTCGCGACGCTGCGGGCCGCGGCCGACTACCTCGAGGCCCAGGGCCAGCGGGCCGAGGTCGCCCGATCGCAGGCCGCGGCGGCGACCACCGCCGATCGGCTGGGCGAGGTCCAGACGGCGCTCGGCGCGATCCGGACCATGTACGTGGTCGCGCTCGATCAGGTCCCCGACGAGCGGCTGGCCAGCAACGCCACGGCCGCCGACGTCTCGCTCGGTCGCGCCCAGAGCGCGGGGCGGGTGCGGGCGGCCCTCGGCCAGCTGCCGGAGCGCGAGCGGACCCTGGTGCTCGCCCACTATCGCGACGACCAGACCCTGCTCGACGCCGGCGCCGCGCTCGGCATGTCGAAGTCGTGGGCCAGCCGGCTGCACGCCCGCGCGATCGATCGCCTGCGCGAGCTCCTCGAGCACGATCCCGACGGCTGAGAGGGTTGGCCAGAATAGGTCTTCGAAGACTCGGCCGAGCGCGGCGGCCAACCCTCGGCTCTGTTTCCGTACAGATCGGGCCGGCACGCTGGTTTCTGCCAACCCTGTGAGAGGGTGTTTGTGATCAGGCGCTGCCGGCGTCGGACTTGATCGGCGTCGCCAGGGTGCCCTCGCGCTGGTAGCGCTCGAACAGCTGGCCCCACGTGGTCTCGGCCTTCCACTTCTCGAACACCTGGCGGTCGCGCAGCGGCCACCGGTAGTAGTCGTGATAGACCTCGCTGCCGAAGACGAACACGTTCACCAGCGGCGTGTGGAAGAACAGCTTCTGGAACCGCTTGAGCGGGCCGAACCACATCACGTCGCCGACCCGCGACGCGCCGTTGTCGCCGACCGAGAAGCCCCAGCGCTGATCGGCCAGCTCGACGTCACCGACCACCTCGATGTCCTCGCGCTTGGCGTGGCCGAGGCCCTGCTCGTCGGCCATCCGCAGGTACTTCAGGTCCATCGGATCGAAGCCCATCATGGACGCCGCCACCGCGTCGATCGCGACCTGGTCCGACGACGCCAGCATGACGTCCTTGATCACCGGCCGCATGGTTCGCGGCCCCGGGCCGTCACCGGCGGTGGTGCCGTCCATGATCGCGAACAGGCCGCCGTGGATCTCGCGCTGGATCGCGAGCAGATCGACCAGGGTCTCGTGGATCCACGAGTGGGTGTAGTGGCGCTTGGTGTTGAGCAGGCCACCGAACGCGTTCTTCATCGCGCCGGTGGTGGTGGTGTAGATGTGGCACTTCACCGTCGGCAGGTGGACGATGTTGGCGCCGTGGAACGCATCGGGGATGAGGATGCCCTCGGGGAAGATGTCGTCGAGGACGTTCATCTTCGCCTTCGGCCGGTACACCGACCAGGTCATGTCCTCGGGCTTGAAGTTGTAGCGGACCGGGATCTCGTGGGCCCGGAAGATCGGCAGGTAGCCGTTGAGGTCCTCGCCCTTGAACGCGTCGGTGACGACGGTCTTGTTCTGGACGCACACCTGATCAGTGAAGCCGCGCTCGCGCAGCGCGCGGATCGTGCCCTCGAGTTGCCAGGGCGTGGTGTTGGCGCCCGGGAACGGGTAGTGCCAGGAGATGTTGTCCTTGAGGATCGTCGGCGCCCCGGCGGTGAACGCACCGCGGACATCGGCGAGGTCGGCCAGGCGACCGAGGTCGTCGAGGACGGTGGCGGGCTTGACCTTGAGGACGGCGACCTTCGATCGGGCCATTGGCCGGACGCTAGCCCGGATCCCGGCCGGCGACCAGCCGCGCTCTCCATGCACGGCAGCGAGCCGCGCTCACGACCGCGATCAGTTGGCGATCGCGACGTCCTCGTGCAGCGCATGCCAGCGGCGGACCGCCTCGGCCTTGGCCGGCTCGATCAGCTCGGCGACCGCGGCGATCTCGTCGGGGTCGCCAGTGGGGGCGAACACCTCGGGCGGACACAGCACGAAGGCCAGCACATCGAGTGCACTCTTCGGGTCGGGGGTGAAGCCGCTGGCATAAAGAGTCTCGGTGGCCATGGATCACCATCGACCCACCGATCCCCGCGGGCAACTTTTCCGCCACCCGGGAGCGTCACCCGACGAGCGTCAGCTGACCTTGAACTCGATCCCCTCGATCGCCATCTCGACCTTGACCATCCGGATGTCCTCGGAAGTCGCGTCGTGCTTGTCCTGCGTGACCGAGAAGATCGTGCACTCCTTGAAGGTGATCGAGCCCTTCTCGGTGCGCGCGTTGTTGTGGAAGCTCAGCGTCGCCGACGGGATGGGCTGACCGCGCTTGCCCTTGATCGCGTTGGTCGTGTGGTGCTTGAGGATCGCCTGGGCGTCGATCTCGGGCAGGTAGAACGCGATGTTCGGCAGCTCGATCTTGCCGGGGACCTTCACGTTCTCGATGCGGCTCGAGACCTGATGCTCGATGATCTTGCACTTCACGCCGAAGCCATCGACCTTGTTGACCCGCTGGCAGGCGTCCTTGAAGCCGCTGAGCTCGAAGGTGAAGTTGCAGCACGACACCGACTTCTGCCGGTGCTCGGTGGCGTCGGCGTGGTCGAGCGAGCTGCCCGAGCCCTTGGCGTAGGTCATCGTCTCCGGGCTGACGGTGACGACGACGTTGGCCGGGTTCTTGTCGTGGGCGTCGAACTTGGGGAACGCGACCTCGGCGATCAGCGCGTCGGCGAACTCGCGACGGGCCTTCTCGAGGTACTCGTAGTCACCGGCGCAGATCGCCCCGCTGCGACGCTCGGGGGCGCCGGTCATGCACTTGCTGATCCACGCCCACAGCGCCCCGCCAGCGACGAGCCCGGCGGTGATCTTGAAGTCCTCGTACTTGGTCCGGCCGAGCTGCCGCCAGGTCTCGCCGCCCGCGCCGTGCTGGTACGTCAGGACGTCGGCCTTGACGCTGCCGCCATCGACGTTGCGGATGGTGCCGACCTGGGCGCCATCCAGCTCCAGCACGAAGAACGCAGACGAGTACACGTCGGGAAGGGTCATGGCAGTTCCTCAGGGGCGAGTCTCACTCGGCCAGTCTACAACGCGCCAGCCGTCGGAGGCCGGTCGCACCTTGCCATGATACGGTGATCTGCGTGGATTCCTTCCCCGATGGCGACGGCACGGGGCCGGAGCAGAGCGCCGCGGGAGCACCCCCGGCCCCGGTCGCAACTCTCGGGAACCGCAAGAAGAACCGGCCCCAGCGGCACGCGTTCTGGAAGGCGGGAGCGATCGCCGTGTTCCCGCTGCTTCCGGCGATCGGCCTGGCGGTGTGGACCCTGGCCCGCCTCGGGGTCGGCAATCCTGGCGCGGGCGCGATCGAGGCCCTGCGGTTGACCGTGGTGTTCGCCGGGCCCGCCGCGCTGATCACCGCCGGTGGCGTGGGCCGGCTGGCGGCCGAGGCCGGGGCCGAGCGGGGCCGTCCGCACGCGGTCTGGGTCGGCGCCCGCACCCTGGGCGTGGCGGGGGCCGGGCTGGCGATCCTGGCGGCCATCCCGCTGGGGGATCTGCCCGTGCGCTGGCCAGGGTGGACGGCGTTGATGGTGACCGGCCTCGCGGTCGGTGCCGCTGGCGGGGCGCTGATCGGGCTGATCGTGGGTGGGCCGCTGCCGACCCTGACCGAGCTGGGCGTGCCGGACCTGCACATGGACCACACGCTGCGGGCGCTGCGGCGGGCGGGACAGCGGGCCCGGCGGGCGACCCGACGCGGGCTGCCGCGCTGACCGCCCCCTGGATCGGCGGATCCTCGGGTCAGTGGATCGCGGGGTGATCGCTGCGCACGGTCGGACGATCGGCCCACGGTCGGGCCTCGAGATGGAAGTGGTCGTGGTGAGCGTCGTCGTAGTCGGGCGACAGCACCAGGAAGAACAGCCCGGACTGGACGAGCTGGCACTGCGCGACCTTGAGCACCGCGCCGGCCTGGGTCGCGGGCTGGCCGAGGCAGTCGACGGCGTCGCCGAGGCCCTGCTCGAAGTCGGCGCCGATGCTGAGCGCGCCCAGGGTCGGCCCCGACCAGCGCGGGACATCGACGGCCAGGCCATACGAGTGCTTCGACGGCCGATCGGTGCCGCGGACGTTGCGGCGCGAGTAGGCCGACGACCAGTGGGCCTGATCGAAGCCGAGCGCGGTGAGGTACGGGCCGGCCTCGGCCAGGGACACCGCGAGCGAGCAGTCGATGACCAGGGGCTCGCGGCCGGGGGCGACGAACGTCAGGCCGCCGAGGGCGCCGGTGATCTCGACGCCGAGGGTGATGCCGGGCCGGGTCGCCGGTCGCCAGGCCACGCCGCGCTCGTCGAGCGCACGGTGACAGCTGGTGGCGAGCTCGTCGTGCGACCGCACGGGCGCCGCGGCGCTGGCGCTGGTCCGGGGGCCGGCGATCGCGGGTGACGCGGCGAGCGGCCCGAGCCTCATGATCAGCGTGGCGACAGCGAGCAGGGACCGGCGCACGCCCGCGATCGTAGCCGCCGGCGACGGGGCGCGCGAGTTTCAGGGCGGGCTGTGATTGTTCGAATCAGGTCGCGGAGTCGTGGAACGCGCCCATGGCGCGGAACTTCTGGTAGCGGCGCTCGACCAGCTCGGCGGCGGGCAGCGCGCACAGCTCGCGCAGGTGGCGCTTGAGGGCGACCCTGATCTTCGACGCGGTGACCGCGAGATCGCGATGGGCGCCGCCGGGCGCCTCGGCGATGATCTCGTCGCAGATGCCGAGCCGGACCAGATCGGGCGCGGTCAGCTTGAGCTGGGTCGCGGCCTCGGGGACCTTGGCCGGATCGCGCCAGAGGATCGACGCGCAGCCCTCGGGCGTGATGACCGAGTAGATCGAGAACTCGAGCATGAGGATGCGATCGGCGACGCCGATGGCGAGCGCGCCGCCGGAGCCGCCCTCGCCGATCACGACCGCGACGATCGGGCACTCGAGCGTCGACATGACCTGCAGCGACTTGGCGATGGCCTCGGCCTGGCCGCGCTCCTCGGCGCCCTTGCCGGGATAGGCGCCGGCGGTGTCGATGAAGCACAGGATCGGCCGGCGGAAGCGCGAGGCCAGGCGCATGAGTCGGGTCGACTTGCGGTAGCCCTCGGGCCGGGCCATGCCGAAGTTGCGGAGCAGGTTCTCCTTGGTGTTCTTGCCCTTCTGGTGGCCGAGGACGAGGACCTCCCAGGCGTCGAAGCGGGCCATGCCGCCGACGATGGCGGGGTCGTCGTGGAAGCTGCGGTCGCCGTGCAACTCGACGAAGTCCTCGGTGAGCAGGCGGACGTAGTCGAGGGTGTAGGGCCGGCCCGGGTGGCGGGCGAGCTGGACCTTCTGGAGGGCCGAGAGGTCGGCGAAGATCTCGCGCTGGAGCTTGCGGGCCTTCTGCTCGAGCTTGCGGATCTCCGACGAGAAGTCGACGGTCGGCGTCGACAGGCCGCGCAGCTCGGCGATCTTGCGCTCGAGATCGATGATCGGGCGCTCGAACTCGAGCACCTGGCGATCGGAGACGAGGGATTCAGCCATGGTCGGGGCCC
>JAYVSF010000735.1:0-15166 GCA_043775605.1 Myxococcales bacterium | reverse complement strand
CTTCGTCGACCTGTATCCCCTGCTCCCCTACCAGATCGACCTGATCATTCAGATCGTCTCCGGGCTCCGTACGCAGGGCGGCGGCAGCAAGCACGTCGGCGGCGCCAACCGCACCATCATCAAGCTTGCCCAGCAGCTCCTCATCAACCCGTCGGTCCAGCTCGCCAGCGAGCCGATGGGAGTCCTTGCCCGCCTTGATCAGGTCTACGATCTGGTTGAGGGCAACATCGGCTCCGACCTACGCGCAAAGATCATCGCCATCCCTAAGGCGGTCCACCACCCGCTCGCGCAGGCCGTGGCGAAAGTGGTGTGCCTGCTTTGGTACGTGAAGACGGTCCATTGCACACCGGAGAACATCGCAGCGGCCTTGTATCCTGCGGTCAACGCTGATCCATGCTTAGCCGAGGTTAAGGACGCCCTCGCCGCGCTAGAGACCGCACACATGGTCCGGCGCGATGACAAGGGGCGCTACCGCATCCCGACGCCCGCCGAGGACGACTGGGCGCGTACCCGCGACGCGATCGATCCCAAGCCCGGCGACGAGCACCGCCTCACCGCCGAGGTCATCACCGTGTTCTGGCAGCCGCAGCCCAACCACACCCTCGCAGAAACCAAGGCCTTCAAGGCCGGGCTGGCCATCCACAACCGCGAGGTCGTCGCCGGCGACCTGGTCTTCCATCTCCACCTCGCCGACGAGGGCGCCGAGCACGCCGCCTTGGCCGCCGAGCTGCGTGCACGCAGCCAGCAGGAGCGCAAGCACGTCTTCTGGGCGGTGCAGCTGTCGGCCGCGATCGGCCGCGAGCTGAAGCAGGTCTACCGGTCCAAGGAGATCATCGCCAAGCGCGAGCGGGACACCAAGGGCGACGACCTGCCCGCCCTGCTCCACGAGGAGCGCCAGCGCCTGCGCCGCCACACCGACGAGCTGCGCCGGCTGCTCAAGGCCGCGTGCCTGGCCGGCAACGTCTACTTCCAGGGCAACGTCCGCAGTCCGGACGATCACGCGACCGAGGTCGGCAAGGCCGTCACGTCGATCCTGGCGCAGGTCCTGCCGGCGGTGTTCGAGCGCTATCTGGAGGCCGCCGCCAAGGCGGCCGACATCAAGCGGGGCACCGACGCGCTGTTCACCGCCGCCAACCTCAACGGGCTGCCGCCGGTGTTCTCCGACCTCAAGCTCCTGCGCGACGAGAAGGGCACGCCGGTCTTCCGGATCGAGGGCGGCCCGCTGCGCGAGGTCCTCGATCGGATCGAGGAGCGCGCCAACTACGGCGACACCGCGAGCGGCCGGTACCTGGCCGACGAGCTGGCCAAGGAGCCCTTCGGTTGGGACTTCGAAGCGGTGCGGCTGTTCGTGCTGTCGCTGGTGCGCGCCGGCAAGCTCGAGGCCACGGCGCGCGGCCAGACCTACGACGTCCTCACCGGCGTCGAGGCCAAGGACGCGCTGTCCAACAACAACACCTTCCGCCAGGCCGCGTTCCGACCCAAGAAGGGCATCGAGTTCGACGAGCTGGTGCGCGCCTCCGACGCCTTCCGCGACACCTTCGGCAGCGAGGTCCGCGAGCTCAACGCCGGCGCGATCGCGGCCGAGCTGCGGAAGGCCGTCGCCCGCCACGACGACGGCATCATCGTCGCGCTCGCGCTGCTCACCCGGCATCGCCTGCCGGGCAGCGGCATTCTCGACGCGGCGCTCGGGCAACTTCGGGCCATCACGCGGGGCAGCGAGGACAGCGCGCTCGCAGTCTTCAACGCGTCGCACCGATCGATCAAGGATGCGATCACGCGGGCCGCTGACCTGAACCGCGAGCTGGTCGAGCCGCGGCTGCGCGATGTCGAACGGGCGCGCACTGCGCTCGCGCAGGCCTGGCCTTTCCTCTCGCAGGAGGCCGACATCAGCGACGAGCTGCGGACGCGCGCCACGACGTTGAAGGACCTGCTCGAGCGGGAGACCTTCTTCCGCGAGCTGGCGTCGATCGACCAGCACGCGCGAGCCATCGAGGTGGAGTACGAGGGCCGCTACGAGGCCGCGCTCGCGGACCGGGTCGCCGCGTACGACGCCGCGAAGCAGACGCTCGAGCATACTGAAGGGTGGATCGATCTCGACGCCTCGGTGAGGGCTCGCCTCGCCTCGCCGTTCGCGCGCCTCGCGACGGCGAACGGCGAACGGGTGCCCGTCCCTCAGTTGCGCAGCGAGCGCGATGCGGCCGAGGGGCGCCTGCGCGCCGCGGTGGCCGAGGTGCGTCGGTCGGTGGAGGGCGAACGGCTCGTCTCCTTGAGCCTCACCAGCTACTTCGGCACCGGCATCGAGAGCACCGAGCAGCTCGATGCCGCCCTCGACGGCATCCGGGAGGAGTGCACCCGCCTCATCGGCGCCGGCAAGAAGGTGGTGATCCAGTAGCCTCGATGTGCGGCGTCGCGCCCGGCGCGGCATAGATCAGTCCATGTTGTCATCTATCTGTTTGCTGTTACAGTATCGTCCATGACACCTTGGCGATCAACGCGCCAGCATGGAGACAGCCCCAATGAGCACCACATCCCCCTCCCCCGAATCCTTCGCCCAGAGCGTCCGCCGCATGTTGGACGCCAAGGGGCTCAGCCTCGCTGAGCTGGCCGAACGCACCGAACTCGCACCCTCCCTCCTCAGCAAGCTGCTGACGGAAACGGACGCCGCCCGCCGTGAGCCAAGGCTTGAGCACGTGCTGGCGATCGCCCGCGCCCTCGAGGTCGCTCCCCGCGAGCTGGTGCTGGGGACGGTCGCAGAGTCACTCTTGGGCGAGTGGGTTCCGCGATCTGAGTTCGACGAAGAGTCGAAGGCCCGCAGCACGGCCCAGACCCAGGCGGCGGAGTTCCGGACCGAACTCGCCGGCGCCCGCAGCGAGGCGAAGACGCTGCGATCCACCGTTGACCGACTCTCGCAGGACGTTGCGGTCGCGACACGCCGAGCAGCCGACGTCGAAGCCACCGCGCGCCGCGAGTCCACCGCGCTCCGCGTCGGCCGGGAGTCCGCGGAGGCCAAGCTAGCGTCCGCGCTGATGGAGCGCGATCAGGCGCTCACCTTGGCGCGGCAGAATTATGGCGCGTGGGCGAACGCGCGCTCGCAGGTCCTCCAGATGCAGCGCGAGGTCGCCGACGCGAAGGGCTCAGCGTCCACCGCGTGGATGGCGGCGCTCGTCGGCACGGTGGGAGGAGCGATTCTCGGTGCCGCCGCTGCCGAGCCAGCAGCTCCACCGCCCCCCGCCCGCCGCCGCAAGCCGGCGCCTCGCCGTCGACTGACGTAGCCCACCCAACGACGCCATCAACTCCAACGGCAGATCTAATCGACGATCATGGACAAGGACACTCGCAACGCGATCGATCGGGCGACGCAGAAGGCGCGCCGGATGCTCGAGGGCGACTTCCGCGAGCAGCTCGAGGGCGACTTCGACGTGCTGGCGTCGGGCGAGGTCGGGGCGAAGGCCAGCGCGCACCTCAAGCCACGGCAGGTGTACGCCCGCGAGAAGATCGTCGCGGCGATCGAGCACAAGCGCGCCGCCGGGCTCGATGCGAAGGCGGCGGTCGTCGACTACCGCCGGGACGCGGCGTTCACGATGCTCAACCGGTTCGCGGCGCTCAAGATGCTCGAGGCCCGCGGTCTGGTGCAGGAGTGCGTCAGCAAGGGCGAGCAGTCGAGCGGATACCTGAACGAGTTCGTCGGGGCCGCCCCCGGTGTGAAGCTCCTGGCCGACGGTCAGGGCTACCGGCTGTACCTCGAGTGCATTTTCGACGAGCTGTCGACCGAGGTGAAGGTCCTGTTCGACCGGCGCGACCCGGCGTCGGTGCTCTGGCCGAAGCGGCAGACGCTGCTGGACCTGCTTGAGCTGCTCAACGCGCCCGTGCTCGCGGACGTGTGGGCCGAGGACGAGACGATCGGGTGGATCTACCAGTACTTCAACGCCGGCGAGGAGCGGAAGGCGATGCGCGAGGCGTCGCAGGCGCCTCGCAACAGCCGCGAGCTGGCGGTCCGCAACCAGTTCTTCACGCCGCGCTACGTGGTGCAGTTCCTCACCGACAACACGCTCGGTCGCATCTGGTACGAGATGCGGGGCGGCGCCACCGCACTGCGCGAGCAGTGCGAGTACCTGGTGCGCAAGCCCGACGAGACCTGGGCGCCGCGGGCCAAGAAGGACCCGCGCGATCTGCGGGTGCTCGATCCGGCCTGCGGCAGCGGCCACTTCCTGCTCTACGCGTTCGATCTGCTGGCGACGATCTACGAGGAGGGCTGGGACGATCCGGGTGCGCCGAAGAGCGAGGCGACCGGCCGGACCCTGGTCGCCGACCACGCGACCCTCGACGCCTTGCGCAAGGCGCTGCCGGCGCTGGTGCTTGCCCATAACCTCCACGGCGTCGACATCGACGCGCGGTGCGCGCAGATCGCTCAGCTTGCCCTGTGGATGCGGGCCCAGCGGGCCTACCAGGACGCCGGCGTGACACGCGCCGAGCGTCCAATCATCCGGCGCTCCAACATCGTCGTCGCCGAGCCGCTGGTCGCTGACGACGCGACGCTGAAGGAGTTCGTCGCGACCCTCGGCGACGCCGAGCTCGGCAAGGTCTTCACCGAGTTGGTCGACGCGCTCAAGCTCGCCGGTGACCTGGGCCTGCTCTTACGGATCGAGCGCCTGATCGACCGCGGCCCCGCGAAAGGCGAGACCGGCCAGCTCTTCGCTCCGCCCGAGGCTCGCATCCGCGCCACCCTCGCCAAGTTCGTTGACCTCGCCGTCGAGTCCGGCAACACCCGCCGGCGCCTGTTTGCCGACGACGCCGCTCAGGGCATTGGTCTGCTCGAGATCGCCGAGAAGAAGTACGACACCGTTCTGATGAACCCGCCATTCGGCGCCGGCAGCACAAGGGCGAAGAAGGACTTCGAGAAGGCCTACCCTCGGACCAAGAACGACGTGTATGCCGCATTCGTAGAGCGCGGCATCGAACTACTTAACTCGCGCAGTCGCCTCGGAGCCATCACCTCGCGCACCGGCTTCTTCCTGTCGAGCTTCCAGAAGTGGCGCGAGGACATTCTTCTGAAGGCGGCGGCCCCGGTGGTCTTCGCGGATCTGGGGGCGGGGGTCCTTGATAGCGCGATGGTCGAAACCGCCGCGTACTGCTTGGAGGCCGCGTGACGACGTTCTTTCGAGTGCTTGAAGCGAACGTCGAGGATAAGCAAGCTTTGCTTCGGAACTCAGTGGCCGCTGTCGCGGCCGGAATCACTGCGGGCACTGGGCCCGCGCGTGTCTTCGAGATGAACCCCGCGGTGTTCAGGAGCGTTCCGCGAAGTCCATTTGCATATTGGGCAAGCAAATCACTATTGGCGGTCTTTCGCCGAGTACCACCGCTTCAGGCGGGAGATGGAAGCCGCAAGGCGTGCGCCGGCGCAGTCACCAACGACAATGCGCGATTCGTGCGCCTGAGCTGGGAATTAGCGAATCTGCTGGACTGGCCGTGTCTTGCGAAGGGCGGCGCGTTCTCGAAGTTCTATTCAGATCTGCATCTACGGCTTGCATGGGCAACAGACGGCATTGAAGTCAAGGCGTTTGTCGGCGATTTTCGTGCTGCGCATGGGTGGAGTCCGCATTGGGCTGCCGAACTGCACAATGCGGAACAATACTTCTTGCCTGGCATTACCTGGCCACTAAGGACGAACGGCCTTTCATTTCGCGTCCTGCCGCGCGGTTGCATCTTTGGCAGCAAGGGGCCTGCCGCCTTCGTGGAAAGCATGCGACCAGATGAACTCCTCGCCATCATGGCCTTGATGAATTCGAGTTCATTCGCATACTTTGTGCGACTTCAGTTGGCGAGGACTGAACTCGCGCAATCGTACGAAGTGGGGCTCATCCAGCAGACGCCAGTGCCGGCACTCAGCGAAGAGGACATAGCAGGGCTTGCGCTGGCGGTCCGAAGGGCGTGGTCGCTCGCACGTTCTCTCGACACGACCAATGAAACCTCTCATGCGTTCTTGCTCCCGCAGGGGCCGAACGAGAGGATCACGGGACTAGATCGTGCAGCGGCAGTGCGCGAAATGGAGGAGATACAAAGACACATCGATGACCTGGCGTTCGATTTGTATGGAATCGACACAGACGATCGCGCATTGATTCAGAGCGCCCGAGATGGCGATGCGGCGATCTCAGACGACGAGGACGAGGACGAGGACGACGACAATGGCGGTCACCCTGGCGGTGGCCGTGTAGCGCAGGCCGACACCCTGATCTCATGGTTTGTCGGCGTCGCGTTTGGACGCTTTGATATTCGGCTCGCCACCGAGGCCCACGACCTCCTGCCGGTCGGAGTAATGCGAGACGTGCCGGCTGAACCGGAGCCATTCGATCCACTGCCGACACGCTCGCCTGGGATGTGGCCCGAGGGTGAGCCCAGAGTGGTGACTCCGCCGAGGATCATGGTCGATGACCCGCACCACAACCACGACGTGTGGGCTCATGTCGCCGAGGTCGCGAACCAGACCGGATGGCCTGATCCATCCAACCTGCGCGGGTGGCTCGCGAAGGAGTTCTTTCCGCTCCACATCAAAATGTACTCGAAGAGCAGGCGCAAGGCGCCGATCTACTGGCAGCTCGCAACGCCGTCGGCCAGCTACTCGGTGTGGCTTTACATCCACGCGTTCACCAAGGACACGTTCTTCCACGTCGAGGATCTGGTCGCGACCAAGGTTCTTCTCGAGGAGGGTAACACGGAGCGGCTTCGTGACGACGCTGGGGATGCGCCGTCGGCCGCGACCCGCCGGGCGCTGGCAGATCAGGAGGCGTTCCTCGAAGAGCTGCGCGGGATGCTCGACGAGGTCCGGCAGGTGAAGCCGCTGTGGAAGCCCGACCTCGATGACGGCGTGGTCATCAACTTCGCGCCGCTGTGGCGACTGGTGCCGCAGAACAAGGCGTGGCAGCGGGAGCTGAAGTCCACCTGGGACTCGCTCTGCGCGGGCGAGTACGACTGGGCCCACCTGGCGATGCACCTGTGGCCAGAGCGGGTCGTGCCCAAGTGCGCGACCGATCGCAGCCTCGCCATCGCCCATGGGCTCGAGGACGAGTTCTGGTCCGAGGATAGCGCCGGCAAGTGGAAGGCCAAGGCTACACCGACCGGGCCGGTGAAGGACCTCATCGCCAAGCGGACCTCGACCGCGGTGAGCACGGCGCGCGACAGCCTCATCAAGGCGCTGCCCCCCGGTGGCGGTGCCGGCGGCGGCAGGAAGAGGCGCGCGGCCCCGAAGGCACGGAGGCGCCAGTGATCACCGAGGACAATCTGACCGAAGCCGACCGGCGGCCGTTCGACGAGGCGGCGATGCGAGCCACGGTCGCACGTTATCATCGCGAGTACGATCGCTACCTCAAGCTGTGTGCGCGGGTCGCCGAGATCTGCCGCCTCGAGATCGTCGAGGGCAACGCGATCCGCGCCCAGGTCACCTCGCGGGCCAAGACACCCAAGAGCCTCGAGGGCAAGCTCCGCCGCATCGTCGCCGGCAACAAGAAGCCACTGAGCGACATCGACTCGGTCTTCCTCCACGTGCGCGACCTCGCCGCCGTCCGCATCGCGACCTACGAGAACCGCCACGAGGCCCAGATCGTCGACCTGGTGTGCAAGCGCTTCGTCAGCGAGGCCGGCGGCGCTTGCACCGCCGAGGCCAAGGACTACCTGCGCGACAAGCCCAACCAGGACAACTACTACCGCGCGACCCACGTCGAGGTCATCCTGCCGCCCGCGGACCTCGTTGGCACCTACGCCAACGTCGCCGGCGTCCCCTGCGAGATCCAGGTCTGCAGCATGATGGCCCACGTGTGGAACGAGATCGAGCACGACCTCGCCTACAAGCCGTTCAGCGGCACGCTGTCGCAGTTCGAGCGCGATCAGCTCAAGCATCTCGGCATGAACGTCCGCATGGCCGACGGCATCATCAGCCAGCTCCTCGCCGCCACGGACCAGCGCCAAGCTGCCCAGACCGCGCCCTTTACCGACGTGTACGACTTCGTCGCCCGCGTCCGCGGCTGGTTCCCCGGCGTCGACTTCGGCCGCCACGCCGGCCCCCTCTTCGACGAGCTCCGCCCCCTGCGCCTGCTCACCGTCGACAGCCTGCGCAAGGCCATCGACCTCCCTGATCCCATCGCCGACGGCGCCGCCAAGCGCCTCGCCGAGCTGAAGACCGCGGCGAACGTGCAGACGGCGGCACCAGCCGCCGCATTTGCCGAGTTGGACGAGAACTCCTCCGACGTCCTCCTCGTCGCACTCCTCCCTCGCATCGCCCGCTTCCTTGCGCCCAGCCCCGCGACGACCGCTGGCGCGTTTCCGATGCTTGCCGCCTACTTTCCGGATCTGATTGCCGGAGGCCGCCCTGACACCCGCGTGCGTCGCCTTGCGGAGGCATATCTTGACGTTCAGCGATTCATCGGGTTCCTGAACACCAAGTTGAACCCGACGCCGGAAACCGCAACGTGACTACCTGAGGCCCAGCCCGATGCTTGAGTACCTACGCTTGGAGAACGTCGGCCCCGCTCCCACCATGGAGATGGAGCTGGCTCCCCGCCTCAACCTCCTGACCGGCGACAACGGCCTCGGCAAGAGCTTCCTGCTCGACGTCGCCTGGTGGGCGCTCACCCGAAAGTGGCCGCAAGAGCTGAACGCCGGCATGACCTCGGGATACCCGGCGTCGCCGTCCGACGTAAACGCCCCAGGGATCATCACCTTGCGGGTCGAGTCGAGCACCAAGTCGGTCGAGTACAAGAGCACCTACTCGGCACCGGCCCAGACCTGGATCGGCAAGGCCGGTCGCCCGTGGAACCCGGGCCTCGTCATCTATGCTCTGGCTGACGGCGGGTTCGCCGTCTGGGATCCGGCCCGCAACTACTGGAAGTCGGAGAACGGGCAGGACATTCAGGACGTGGTGCCGGCGTACGTGTTCAGCGCCCAGGAGGTCTGGAACGGCCTCGTCGTGCCCATCGATGGCCGGCCAACGACGGTGTGCAATGGACTGATCGCCGACTGGGCGTCGTGGATCAAGGCCAGCGGGGCCGCGGCGAAGCTCATGAGCGATGTTCTGCGCAGCCTGTCGTCGGCGTCGATCGGCGCGATGGACGTCGGCACGGAGTTCGCGCGGCTCTCAGTCAATGACGTGCGGGACATCCCCACGCTGCGTACTGCCTACGGCCAGGACGTGCCGATCCTCCACGCCGCGCTCGGGATCCGGCGCATCGCCGCGCTCGCCTACATGCTCACCTGGGCACGCCAGGAGCACGCGCTGGCTTCCAAGCGGCGTGCGCAGCCGATGTCGAGCCGCATCGTGCTGCTCATCGACGAGGTCGAGGCGCACCTGCATCCGCGCTGGCAACGCACCATCGTGCCCGCGTTGATCAAGACGGTCGACCTCCTGGAGTTCGGCCAAGATGCCGCGATCCAGATCGTGGCCGCCACCCATTCGCCCCTCGTGCTGGCGTCCGTGGAACCGGTCTTCGACGAAGAGCGCGACAAGCTCTTCACGCTGGCGTTCGAACAGGGAAACGTGCGGCTGAGGGAGGAGGCGTGGGCCAAGCAGGGCGACGTCGTCAACTGGCTCGTGTCCGACGCCTTCGGCCTCGAACAAGCACGCTCCGTCGAGGCCGAGCAGGCCATCGAGGCCGCGGAAGCGTGGGTGCGAGGAGCCACCGCCGAGCTGCCGCCACACCTGAGCTCGCTCGACGCGATCGATGCCGAGTTGAAGCGGGTGCTGGCCGGTCATGACACCTACTGGCCGCGGTGGGTCCTGTGGAAGAGGGGCATCGACGCGCCATGATGCGTTTCGAACGTGTGCACGAACCGGACGGGTTCAAGGATAAGCGCGAGCAAGGAAGCAAATGGCTAGCGAAGAATGCATCCGGCAGGCCACCTGACAAATGGAGCACCTTCCGTTCGCATCTCGCCGATGGATTCCACGACCTGTGCGGGTACTCGGCGATGTATGAGCCCAACGGAACCATCGACCACTTCGTGAGCTGCGACGAAGACCGCACGCGCGCGTATGACTGGAGCAACTACCGCTACATCGCGGGCTGGCTCAACAGCAGCAAGAAGAACCTGCCCTCGACGGATGTCCTCGACCCCTTCGAGGTCGCGACGACTGGTTCGCGATCGATCTGCCCTCGTTGCAGCTCTTCTTGACCGACGCTGTGCCCGCTGACATGCGAGCTCGCGCGCAGTGCATGCTCGATCGGCTCCATCTCGGCGATGATGAGCGAATCATGCGGCAACGACGGGCGTGGTACCGACGGTACGAGGCGGGCAAGATCACCTTGGAGGTGCTCGCCGAATTCGCGCCCCTGATCGCAAGCGCCGTCGCTAAGCAGCAAGGAGTTGGCTGATGCACCCCCTGCACGACTATCTGGCGAAGCAGCTCAGCGACAAGCTGGCGAAGCGGGACGTGGTGGTCTGGTACGATCCGCGGCGCGAGTTCGCGCCGTTCATCGACGAGCTGCGCGGCGGTGGGCGCACCGCAGCGGCAGCGGTGCCGATCAAGGTCGGGGCGCACTCCGCCAAGCTGGTGGAGTACGACGGCTCGATGTTCGAGCTGCGGGCGCTGGCCGAGCCGATGGTGGCGGGCGACGTGCCGGCGAAGCTGGTGGTGTACCTGCCGGGGCTAAAGTCCGAGCCGACGACGTCCGTGCTGCTCGAGTTGGAGCTGGCGGGCGAGCGGTACACGCCCGGGCTCGAGCGGCTGGCGATCAACGTGCTGCGGCAGCGGTACACGGATGGCGTCATCGACGAGCTGACGCGGCGCCCGGGCATCGGCTACGCCGAGCTGGCCGACGCGGCGCGGGCTGACGGCGGCAGCGAGCCGCCGTCGACGCTCAAGGGGCTGTTCCCCAGGGCCAATGGCGGCGACGACATCGTCGCGGCGTGGCTGGCCTCGTCGGCGCAAGATGCGGACATCGAGGCCAAAGGGGGTGCCGGCGAGCTGGTCAAGCTGGTGTACGCGCGACTCGGCCTCGAGCTGCCCGCCGACGCGACGTTGACCAACCTGCGGGCGCGCACTCGACGCTACGTGCTCGGCAGCGAGTTCCGCAGCGACCTGCGCGGCGCGGCCCCGGCCAACCTCGACAGCGTGCCGGTGCCGAAGAACGGCTTCCTCGACAAGGTCCGCGCTTGCGCTCACCGTCTGCGCAGCGACTTTGCGGACGGGTACGCCGAGCTGGCCGACGGGGTCGAGGCTGACCTGGGCCTGGGTTCGGCGGCGTTCGTGGCAGCCAACCTGGGCGGCATCGACACGTTCCGTTTCGAGGAGCGGGCGCTGATGGCCTGGTGCGACGAGCTGATCGCCGGGGAGCGATACGATGAGGCGCTCGCCGTGGTCGGGGAGCGCGAGCACAGCTACTGGCTCGAACGGGACGTGGCGCGAAAAGCGATGTGGGAAGCCTGCCGGCGCATGGCCGAGCTCGGACGGGTCGCGGCGTCGGTGCGCGCAGCGCTGGCGACAATGACCGGCCCGGCGAATGCCTGGGTCGAGGCCTACACCGCGCCCGACGGCTGGCACAGGATCGATCAGGCGCAGCGGCGGCTCGAGGCCTGGTTGGCGCACCTCGATGACGATTGTGCGGAAGCCCCGCTGGGCGTCGTGCGGCGCGCGTACGACGACGCGTGTCGCCTGATGGCGGAGGGCTTCACGCGGGCGCTGGTCAAGGCCCACTGGACGGTGCCCGGCATCATGCACCAGACCCGCGTCTACGCCGATGTGGTCGCGCCCCAGCCACGGCCGGTTGCGTACTTCCTGGTCGATGCGATGCGCTTCGAGATGGGCGTCGAGCTGATGGCGCGCTTGCCGCGCAGCTCCGAGGTCGCGCTGCGGCCGGCGGTGACGGCGCTGCCCAGCATCACCCCGGTCGGGATGTCGGCGCTCCTGCCCGGGGCGGCAGCGAGCTACAGCGTGGTCGTGCAGGGTGGGAAGCTCGGCGGACAGATCGACGATGCGTTCTTGCCCGATCTGACGGCGCGCAAGCGGCACCTGACCGCGCGGGTGCCCGAGCTCGCAGACGTCACGCTGGACGAGGTCCTGAGCTGGAAGCCGTCACGTCTCAAGGATCGAGTGGGCGGCAGGCAGGTCGTCATCGTCAGATCCCAGGAGATAGATCAGGTCGGTGAGTCAGGCCTCCTGGTCCAGGCCCGGCAGGCGATGGACACCGTGATCGGCAACCTTGCCCGCGCGCTCCGGCGACTGGCGATGCCGGACATCGGCATCGAGTACGCTGTGATCTCGGCCGACCACGGTCACCTGTTCTTCGCCAGCGATCGCGACGCGTCGCTGAAGATCGACGCGCCCGGGGGCGATACGGTCGACCTTCACCGGCGGTGCTGGATCGGCCGCGGCGGCGCCACACCTGCGGGCTGCGTCCGGGTCACCGCGTCCGAGCTGGGCTACGACTCCGACCTTGAGCTGGTCTTCCCCGGCGGGGCCGGGGTGTTCAAGGCCGGCGGCGATCTCGCGTTCCATCATGGTGGCCCGTCGCTGCAGGAGATGATCGTGCCGGTCATCACCGTGCGAACCCGATCGGCCCCCGCGACCACCCGGGGCACGGCCGCACGGCCGGTGACGATCATCAAGCGCCCCGACGTCGTGACCGCGCAGGTGCTGTCCGCAACCCTCCAGCTCGGCGGCACCAACCTCGCGCTGGTCAGCCAGCCGCTCACGGTGCGACCGGTGCTGATGGCCGGCGAAAAGCAGGTCGGGACCGTCGGGATGGCAGTCGACGCGCAGGTGGTCCAGGGCTGCGTGACGCTCGAGCAGCGGCAGCCGCTGACGGTGATGTTCTTGTTGGCCGATCCGAGCGTGACGGCGGTAACGATCGTCGTGCAAGATCCGGCCACCGATGCCGAGCTGTCCGAACGCGTGGAGATTCCCGTGCGCCTTGGAGTGTGAGCGATGACGACGAGCCCGACCCGCGACGCGCTGGACGATCAGGCCAACCGCCTGTTCGGCGGAAAGGTCGTCCGCAAGGACCTCGTCCGCAAGGTGAAGGTCGGCGCTAACGTGCCGGTGTTCGTGCTCGAGTTCCTGCTCGGCAAGTACTGCGCCTCGTCCGACGACGCCGCGATCCAGTTTGGTCTGCAGGTGGTCAACGACACGCTGGCCAACAACTACATCCGCGCCGACGAGTCGATGAAGGCCCAGGCCATGGTCAAGGACCGCGGCAAGCACACGTTCATCGACAAGGTCAAGGTCCGGATCGTCGACTCGGACTACTGGGCCGAGGTGGTGAACTTCGGCCACAAGAACGTGCACGTGCCGGAGCACTACGTGCGCGACTACGAGCGGCTCGTGATGGGTGGCGTGTGGTCGCAGATCGACATGCGGTTCGCCTACGACGAGGAAAGCCGGGGCAAGAACCCGTTCTGGATCGACAAGCTGGTGCCGATCCAGATCGCCACGTTCGATCTCGAGGAGTACCGAAGCGGCCGGCGCGAGATGTCGACCGACGACTGGCTCGATCTCATGGTCCGCAGCATGGGCTACGAGGCCAGCGCGATGTCGCGGCGGCTCAAGCTGCTGATGCTGGTGCGGCTCATCCCCCTCGCCGAGCGCAACTTCAACCTGGTCGAACTGGGGCCGCGCGGCACCGGCAAGAGCTACGTCGTCCAGGAGGTGTCACCGTACGCGTCGCTGCTGACCGGGCCGACCACGGTCGCCAACTTGTTCGGCCACATGGACGGCCGGCAGAAGGGGATGGTCCAGATCTGGGACATCGTCGGCTTCGACGAGATCGCCGACCTGCAGAAGATGCCCAAGGAGGTCATCACCACGATGAAGACCTACTGCGAGTCGGGCACCTTCCAGCGCGGCAAGGAGGCCGCGACCGGCGACGCCTCGATCGCGCTGTTCGGCAACACCAACCAGCCGGTCGACGTCATGGTCCAGGTCGGCCACCTGTTCGCGCCGATGCCCGACGTCATCCGCGACGACATGGCCTTCATCGATCGCCTCCACTTCTATCTCCCCGGCTGGGAGATCCCGAAGATGCGCAACGACCTGTTCACGGACCACTACGGGTTCGTCGTCGACTACCTGGCCGAGGCCCTGCGCGAGCTGCGCAAGCACAACTTCACCGAGGTCATCGACCGCCACTTCACGCTGGGCGGGCACCTGAACACGCGCGACCGCAAGGCGGTGCGCAAGACGGTGTCGGGCCTGATGAAGATCCTCTACCCCCACGGCGAGGTGACCCGCGACGAGCTGGTCGAGCTGCTCGAGCTGGCGCTCGAGGGTCGGCGCCGGGTCAAGGAACAGCTCAAGAAGATGGGCTCGTTCGAGTACTACCACACGTCGTTCAGCTACACGGTGGCGGACACCGGCGAGGAGCGCTTCGTCGGCGTGCCCGAGCAGGGCGGCCGCGACCTGATCTCGGCCGACCCGCTGGCGCCCGGCACCGTCTACACCGCCGGAGTCACCGCCGATGGCACCGTCGGGTTGTACCGGCTCGAGGTCTCGGTCTCGACCGGGACCGGCAAGCTCAAGCTGGCAGGCGGGGTGGCCGGCGCCATGAAGGAGTCGGTCCAGCGCGCGTTCGCGTACCTGCAAGCCAAGCGCACCGACCTCGGCCTGGCCCGCGAGCTCGACGGCGCCGACCTCCACGTCGAGGTCATCGACCTGCTCGGCAACCACGTCGAGGCCGAGGTCGGCGTCGCCTTCTTCATCGCCGCGTGCTCGGCCCTGCGCAAGGCCCCGGTCAGCGCGGCCCTGCTCGTCCTCGGCGACCTCAGCGTCTCCGGCAACGTCAAGCCGCTGCGCTCGCTCACCGAACCGCTCCAGGTCGCCAAGGACAACGGCGCCAAGCGCTGCCTCATCCCCATCGAGAACAAGCGCAACTTTCTCGACGTCAGCGCCGACATCATGGAGCACGTCGACCCCATCTTCTTCGGCGACCCCAAGACCGCCGCCCAGAAGGTCCTGGGCCAGATCTGAGGTTCACGCGAAGGCTGCGCTACTGCCTCGCGGGAGCGGACATCCGCCAGAAGGCCGATCGCCACGAGGCCGCCGATGCCTGCGTAGAGTGGCGTAGAGTGTCACCACCGGCCCGGTTGAGGGCCACTTCCAGAGTTGACGCCGGAGCCCGGGTCCGCACTCGGCCGGCGTTGGCTGGCGTCAACTACAAACTCCCATCAGCGACAACTACATCTC
>JAYVSF010000734.1:0-4077 GCA_043775605.1 Myxococcales bacterium | reverse complement strand
GCATGGGCTCGACGCCAAGACGGCGGCGCCGGTGATCAAGTGCGTCAACTACCTGGTCAAGCACGGGCGGTGGCTGCACTACGACCGTGCGCTCGCCGCTGGGCTGCCGATCGCGACTGGCGTCATCGAGGGTGCGTGTCGCTATCTGGTGAAGGACCGCATGGGCCGCACCGGGGCGCGTTGGTCGCTGACGGGTGCCGAGTCGGTCCTGCGCCTGCGTGCACTCAAGGCCAGCGGCGACTTCGACGACTACTGGCAGTTCCACCTCGCCCAGGAGCACGACCGCGTCCATCGCTCACGCTACGCCGGCGGCGCCATCCCCAACCCGCTACCGCGCGAACGGCCGCGCCTCAGGCTGGTCAAGTGATCGGAATCGCTCCCGTCGATGCCCGTCACGATGGAGCCGCACCCATCGCGCTTGGCCGACATCGTAGGAGCACGGCCGCGATCGAGCGCACCCATGCTTGCGCCTACCGCTGTGGCAGCAAGCGGAGCGCTCGGGCCGACTGCTGCAGTGGCAGGTTCCTTGCCATCGGCCGCGACCGCGATCGAGCGCAGCGTATAGCGACCCGGCGAGGAGCGGATAAAGAGAGAACCTTCACCCTTGCGTTTGATGTCCATGGCGAGATCTCGGGCGACGACCGTGTCGGGAGTCTTCGACTTGCTCGGCAGCCGCGCGCCCGCGCGCACAACAATCTCTACCACCGACAGCGGCACACCAGTCTCGCGCAACACTTCTTCCACCACGGCTAGCGTACTCATCTTCCGTTCCTCCCGCGGGAAGCCCCGCGCCCCCGGTCGTTCCAACAAGTAGGTGTCCGTCGCGCTCTTCCCGCTTCCATCGCGGCGGGATGGATCGTCGCGGGCCCCATGGTTCTCTAACTCGTCCTCGCGAACCAGTCTTGACAACGCAAAAGATCGGGCACACGCACGCGAACTGAATGTGTATCGGACGCCGTTGCAATTCCTCGCTCGCGGCGAATGCGAGCCCCGATGCACCGTCGACGTCTTGCTCGTGCCGGTCGACACGCACATCGTCTCGCCCAGTGAGCCGGTGAAGGCCCACGCGCTAGTCCTCGAGTTCAGCGACCGGACCAGAGGCGGCCGAGCAGGTCCTTGGCGCGCGCGACCGGGCCCGAGCCGTAGAGCTGACGGACGGTGCCGGCCAGCTTCACGGCCATGTTGCCGGGCAGCTTGAACGACATCAGGTTCATCGGCAGCGCCATCCGCTCCTCGGCGGTGGCCTTGGTCCGGGTGAACTCGCGCAGGCCGTGATCGCCGTGGATGCGGCCGAAGCCGGAGTCGCCGACGCCGCCGAACGGCAGGCTGGCGATCGCCGAGAACGCCAGCACCGAGTTGACCGACGTCATGCCGGCCTTGATCCGGTCGGCCAGCTCGCGGGCCCGCTTGCCGAACACCGCCGAGCCCAGCCCGAACCGGGTCGCGTTGGCCCGGCGCAGCGCGTCCTCGACCGACGCGACCTTGATGATCGGCAGCACCGGCCCGAAGGTCTCGTCCTTGATGACCAGCATGTCGTCGGTGACGTCGACGATCACGGTCGGCTGGATGAAGTTGCCGACGATCGCGTCGGCGCCGCCGGTCAGGATCTTGGCGCCTCGCGCCACCGCGTCCTCGAGGTGAGCGCGGACGATCTCGACCTGGCTGGGGCTGGTCATCGCGCCGAGGTGGCCGTCGTCGCCGCCGACCCGGAGCTTCCTGACCTCGGCGACCACGCCTTCGACGAAACGATCGTAGATGCCGTCGACGACGTAGACCCGCTCGATCGAGATGCAGGCCTGGCCGGTGTTGGTCAGCGCGCCGAACACCGCGCCGTCGATCGCCTTGGCGAGGTCGGCGTCGTCGGCGACGATCATCGGGTCCTTGCCGCCCAGCTCCATCAGCACCGGGGTCAGGGTCTCGGCGCACGCCGCCATCACCCGCTTGCCGGTCGCGGTCGAGCCAGTGAACGCCAGCTTGTCGACGCCAGCCCGGCACAGGGCCGCGCCGGTCGCGCCGGCGCCGGTCACGACCTGCAGGAGATCGGGCACGCTGAAGGTGGCGGCCGCGAGCTCGACCAGCTTGACGCCGACCAGCGGCGTCAGCTCCGACGGCTTGAACACCACCGCGTTGCCGGCGGCGAGCGCGTACGCGATCGAGCCCATCGGCGTGAACACCGGATAGTTCCACGGACCGATGACGCCGATCACGCCGAGCGGGTGGTAGCTGACGGTGCAGCGGAAGTTGGCCATGAGGCCGCCACTGACCCGCTCCGACGCCAGCGCCTTCTCGGCGCGGCTGCCGGCGTGGTCGAGGTGCGACAGCGCCATGAAGATCTCGCTGGTCGCCTCGAGCAGGGTCTTGCCGTTCTCGCGGTGGACCAGCTGAGCCAGCTCGTCGACGTGGTCGGCCAGCGCCCGCCGCCAGCGCACCAGCTCGTCGTGGCGCTCGCGGAACGACTTCTGCGCCCACGACGCCGCCGCGGTGCGGGCCCGGGCCACCGCCGCCTCGACCTCGGCCGGGCCGAGGATCGGCACCTCGCCGAGCAGGGCACCATCGATCGGCGAGGTGCTGCGCAGCAGCTCGAGCGCGGCCTTGGTCGGCGGAGCGACCGGCGGCGGCGCCGCGGGGGACGGGGGCGAGACGATGGTCGTGGTCATGGTGGCTCCTCGATCGCGCGCGAGCACAGCCGACGTGATCGCGGCCACCCTACCCCAAGATCCGCTCAGGGGTGCGTGGCCGGCGCCGGCTGCGCGGCCGGCTTGCCGAGTCCACCGAGGTTCATCAGCGACTGCAGCTCGGCCTCGGTCAGGGTCAGGCTGATGTTCACGTTGGCGTTGTCCTGCGCGACGGTCAGCGACTTGGCCGCCTTGGCCAGGCCGAACTGACCGGCGAGCTGCGGCAGCTGGCCGAGCTGGCCCTGGATCATCCCAACCATCTTGCCGGCCGTGGCCGAGCTGTCGGTGACGATGCGCAGCGCGGTGCCGATGTCGGCGGTGAAGTTGACGCCGACCGAGACCACGTCGGCGCTCATGCCCTGCTTCTTCATGTCGATCTTGGACTTCTCGGGGATGATCACGGTCATCCACAGATCGGCCTTGGTGTCGGTCGCGGCCACGGCCTTGCGCAGCGCCGCGCCCTTCTTCGACACCGCCGCGTTGGCGCCCTTACCCTTGCCTTTGCCGAGCGCGATGTCGACCGCGCCCTTCATGGCGCCCTTCTTGGCGAAGAACAGCTTGTCGCCGATCATCGCGACGTCGCTGTCGTCCTTGGTCCAGATCGTGACGCCCTGGTACTTGGCCGAGGTGACCCCGGGGACGGTGGCCAGCTTGCCCGCCGGGATCCGGCCCTCGACGATGATGACCATGCTGGCCATGTCGTCGAACTCGCCGGTCTTGCTGCTGCCGGCGAACAGGACGGTGTCGATGTCCTTCATCGGGTCGAGCCCGATCTCGGCGAGCTTGGCCTTGGCGTCGGGCTTGGCCGCGATCAGGCTGTCCCAGCCCTTCTGCAGCAGCGCCGAGTCGCGGGAGTCGGCGACGTCGAACACCATGACGATCTGGCTCTCGGCCGGGATCATCTTCATGAGGTTGGTGCCGTCGCCGGCCATCGCCGGACCCGCGGCGCACAGAGTGGCGCCGACCACGCAAAGAGCGAGACGATTCTTGATCATGGAGGTCTCCTGGGCGCCACGGCGCCGAGCGGTTCACGCCGAGTCCACCTCGGCGGCGCCGGCGTTATAGCTCGCCGGCCGGAGCTGAGACGGTCGAAAGTGCCCGGATATTCGATGGCCCCGGCCACGCCCGTCTATGCTCGGGCCGTGACCCTGCCCACGTACGTCGTGGTCGCGGCCGGCGCCGCGCCCGCCCTGGCGGCCATGTGGTACTTCGACCGCCTCGATCGGGCCCGCCCCGAGCCGGCCCGGCTCCGGCACAAGGTCGCCCTGTTCGGCGCGCTGGCGGTGGTACCGGTCATCGTGCTGGTGACGGTGATGACCGGGCTGATCGGCAGCGCGGCGCCGGCCGACGACAGCTACGCCGGCGCCTGGTACCAGGCGTTCGTGCAGGCCGCGCTGCCCGA
>JAYVSF010000733.1:0-1563 GCA_043775605.1 Myxococcales bacterium | reverse complement strand
GGTGCGCTACCTGCGCCAGGGCGTCGCCCGCGACCTGTAGACACCCGCCTCAACTCCGCCCGTGACCGGGCCGGGCCGTCGCCGTGGACATCACACAACCACGACCAGGTCAACGTCAACAAATCCGCGCCCGCGAGGAGGCCGCCGGCTTGTGATCCATCGAGAGGCGTCAAGGTCTACGTTCGCCGTCGCCGTCGCCGTCGCCGTCGCCGTCAACCCCCACGCTCAGCAGCCCGCCCACGCCCCACGGCCGACCGAGGCGAGGATCGTGACCATCGCCGATCGGCAGCGTATGCTCCGGCGATGGAGTCGATCGAGCCCGGCCAGATCCTCGCTGGCAAGTTCCAGATCGAGCGCGTGCTCGGTCGGGGCGGGATGGGCGTGGTGGTGGCGGCGCAGCACCTGCAACTCGGCCAGCTGGTCGCGCTGAAGTTCCTCCTGCCCGAGGCGCTGCGCAACCCCGAGGTCACCGAGCGGTTCCTGCGCGAGGCCCGGGCCGCGGTCCGGCTCAAGAGCGAGCACGTCGGCCGGGTGATCGATGTCGGCACGCTCGACGATGGTGCGCCGTACCTGGTGATGGAGTACCTCGAGGGCCAGGACCTCGACTCGTTCCGCGCGGAGCACGAGCGGCTGCCGGTGGCCCAGGTGGTGAGCTTCGTGCTGCAGGCCAGCGAGGCGATCGCCGAGGCCCACTCGATCGGTATCATCCACCGCGACCTCAAGCCCGCCAACCTGTTCCTGACCGTGCGCGCCGACGGCTCGCCGACGGTGAAGGTGCTCGACTTCGGCATCGCCAAGGCCACCGAGAGCAGCGAGGACTTCTCGCTGACCAAGACCGCGACGGTGATGGGCTCGCCGGCGTACATGTCCCCCGAGCAGCTGCGCTCGGCGCGCGATGTCGACGCTCGCAGCGACATCTGGGCGATCGGCGTGATCCTGCACGAGCTGGTCGAGGGCGCGCCGCCGTTCGCCGCCGAGTCGATCACCGAGCTGACGCTGAAGGTCGCGATGGATCCGACGCCGGTGCTGACCGTGGCGGTGCCGCCCGGCTTCGCGGAGCTGGTCAGCCGGTGTCTCGAGAAGGATCCCGACAGGCGGTTCGGCTCGGTCGCCGAGCTGGCGGCGGCGCTGGTGCCGTTCGGGCCGCCCGGCTCGCAGGAGGCCGCGCAGCGGGTCGCGCGCATCCAGTCCGGCGCCACGAGTCGGGCGCGCAGCGCGGTCGCGCCGGCGGTCGGCGCGCTCGACGCGACGACGTTGTCGGGCGGCGTCGGCCAGACGGCCGCCGTGCCCGCGCCGCGGCGCAAGCTGGGCTGGTGGATCGGCGGCGCCGCTGTCATCGCCGCAGGCGCGGCGGTCGCGATAACCCTCGCGCTGGCCGGCGGCGGGAAGAAGGCGGGGACGAGGACGGGGTCGGGCTCCGTCACCGGGTCCGCCACGGGCTCGGCCACCGGTTCGGCCACCGGTTCGGCCACGGGCTCGGATTCGGGCTCGGATTCGGGCTCGGATTCGGGCTCGGGTTCGGTCTCGGGTTCGGCCACGGGTTCGGCCACGGGTTCGGGTTCG
>JAYVSF010000732.1:0-18168 GCA_043775605.1 Myxococcales bacterium | reverse complement strand
GCTCGGCGCGCTGGCGATCCGCGCGCTGCTGGCGCCGCCCGCGATCGGGGTCTGGCCGGTCGGCCGCCGCGCCGCCGCCGGCGCACCGCCGGTGTGGATGAGTGGCGCGAGCCTGTGGCGTGAGGGTCGGCTCGGGTCCGAGGTCATCGGCCAGGTCGTCGCCGATCAGGCGGTGGCGTGGGTCGGGCCGCGCCTCGGCGCCGGGCTGTGGCGCGCCGGCGGCTACGCGGTCGGCTTCACGTTCGCGCCCGACCGCGGCGGCCTCGACGATCGCGCCCGGCTGCCGGCGATCCGCGGCCACGTCCTCGATCGCGGCTGCGTGCTCGGCGACGATCGCGCGTGGCTGTGGTGGCGCGAGGCCCTGCGCGGCAAGGAGCACGTCACGGTCGCGCTGATCGGCGGCGGTAAGCTCTTGGCCCACGCCACCCTGCCCGCCGCCGACCTCGACTGGATGGCCGGCCTCGGCGGTGCCTGCGCCGCCGGCCCGCACCTCCTGGTCCCCACCGACGGCGGCGTGGCCCGGATCGAGCTGGTCGCCGGCGCGCTGGTCGTCGGCCGCCGCTTCGTCGAGACCGCACCGCTGGTCACCGCCGTCGACGATCTCACCGTCGTCACCGACGGCCTCGCCGTCACCAAGGCCACGCGCCTCATGGTTCAGCGCTCGCTGACGCTCGCTGGGCTGCCCGGCGCCGCCGCCACCCCCGTCCGTCACTTCGTCCTCTCTTTCTCTTGAGGAGGCTCGCCATGTCCCGCACCGCACGCACCCTGCCGCTCCCCGCGCACTACGACCCGACCCAGGCCGCGGCCTGGGCCTACCAGCCCGATCAGGGCGCGCTCGCCACCGCCGCGGCGCGCTGGCGCACCGACCACGCGATCAAGCCCAGCGCCAGCGATGAGCGCCGGATCCACCTCCTGCTCATCGACGTCCAGAAGGACTTCTGCTTCCCCGAGGGCAGCCTGTTCGTCGCCGGCAAGAGCGGCACCGGCGCCGTCGACGACTCGCGCCGGCTGGCCGAGCTGGTCTACCGCAACCTCGATGCGATCACCGACATCACCACCACGCTCGACACCCACTTCGCCTACCAGATCTTCTCGCCGAGCTTCTGGCTCGACCAGGACGACCAGCCGCTGACCCCGCACCGGGTCATCACCAGCGACGACCTCGGCCGTGGCCTGGTCCGGCCCAATCCGGCGATGGCGAAGTGGCTGTGCGGCGGCAACTACGGCTGGCTGTGCGCGCAGGTCCGCCACTACTGCCAGGCGCTCGAGGCCGCCGGCAAGTACCAGCTCTACCTGTGGCCGCCGCACTGCCTGCTCGGCTCCGACGGTCACGCCCTCGCCGGCGTCATCCACGCCGCGCGCCTGTTCCACGCGTTCACCCGCACCGCGCAGTCGTGGGTCGAGGTCAAGGGCGGCAACCCGCTGACCGAGAACTACTCGGTGCTGCGGCCCGAGGTGCTCGATCGCTTCGACGGTCAGCCGCTGGCCCAGCGCAACACCGGGTTCATCAAGACCCTCCTGGCCGCCGACGCGGTCGTGATCGCGGGCCAGGCCGCGAGCCACTGCGTCAAGAGCACGATCGACGACCTGCTGTCGGAGATCGTCGCGGTCGACCCGGCGCTGGCCCGGAAGGTCTACCTGGTGACCGACTGCATGTCAGCGGTGACCGTGCCCGACGGCAAGGGCGGGTTCGCGGTCGACTTCACGACCGCGGCCGACGCCGCGCTGCAGCGCTTCGCCGACGCCGGCATGCGGCTGGTCACGTCGACCATGCCGCTCGCGAGCTGGCCGGGCCTCTGATCCCGACGACGACTCCCACCGAAAGGACACCCCATGAGCAACGACGACCAAGGCCGACCCAAGGGCACGGCCAAGAAGCTCCTCGACGACGCCCACCGCACCGGCACCGTGTCGAAGGCGGCCATGACCGCGCTCGACATCGCCGACCTCGGCGCCCAGATCCAGGCCGGCCTCGGCATCGCGATCGACGACATCGCCGCCAGCGAGGTCGTGCTGGTGACGATGATGCCCGACGACTCGCACTCGATCGCGGCCGCCGGCAACACCTGCGCGGTCATCGACGGCCACAACCTCGTGCTCGAGTCGCTGCGCCGCTCGCGCCAGGCCGGCGAGGTGTTCGTCCACACCCGCTACCTCAACGGCCTCGTGCTCTACCCCTACGTCGGCCTCGGCGACGCCGTCGAGATGAGCGTCGGCAACTACGATCCGCGGCTGGGCACGCCGCTCTACGATCAGACCATCGTCCTGCTCGGCACCGTGCTGGCCAAGTCGACCGAGCTGGCCCAGGCCGGGGTCCCGGTCCGGACCGTGACGCTGCTCATCACCGACGGTGGCGACTACGGTTCGAAGCGGGCCGGGGCCAAGGAGGTCCGGGCCCTGGTCAGCGATCTGCTGGCTCAGGAGAACCACGTGGTCGCGGCCATGGGCATCAGCGACGGCACCACCGACTTCACGGCGGTGTTCCGCTCGATGGGCATCCCCGATCGCTGGATCCTGACCCCGGGCAACACTGCCGGCGAGATCCGCCGGGCGTTCCAGGTGTTCTCGCAGTCGGCGGTCGCGATCGGCGGCGGCGCGGTGTCGGCCGGCGGCTTCGGCAACTGACCGAGCCTCGGAGCGTGACGGTGATGGTGACGGTGTAGGCCTGCCGACCACCGTCGGCACGAGGGAAGATCTTCGCCGTCGGATCCGTAGCCGGCGCCGACGCGTCGCGTACGCCGAGACCTGCGGTTTCTCGGTATCATGGTCGACCATGCAGTCGCGCTTGATGATCATCAGCGGCCCCGATCGCGGTCGCATCCTGACGATTCCGCCCGAGGGCGGCGTGGTCGGTCGCGGCGACCACTGTGGGCTGCGGCTCGCCGACGCCTCGGTCAGCCGCGAGCACTTCCGGATCGGCATGCGTGATGGCCGGCCGCTGGTGATCGATCTCGGCAGCACCAACCGCACCTGCGTCAACGGCGAGCCGGTGACCATGCGCTCGCTGTCGCCCGGCGATCGGATCGAGGTCGGCCACTCGGTGATCGAGGTGATCGCCGACGGCGAGGTGGTGTGCACCGGCACCGGCTCGACGATCGTCGCCGAGCACGACGCCGAGACCCTGGCCGGGCTGGTCGGTCAGCAGGCGACCACGCCGGGGTTCCTGGTCGAGGCCCTGCGCGGGCTGTCGACCCTGGTCCAGGGCCTGCCGCGGGCGGCGACGGTCGCGGCCGCGGCCGAGCTCACGGTCAACGTGATCGGTCGAGCCCTCGGCGCCACCCGGGTCCAGATCCTGCGCGACTCGGACGGCGACAAGGGCAGCGCGTTCGCGGTGGTGATGGGCAAGAGCGAGGACGAGGACGCGCCGATCAGCGCCGCGCCGGTCGAGCGGCTGCTGCTGGTCAAGGTCGCCGAGAAGCGGCGCGCGATCCTGGCGATCGACAGCGGTCGGATCGCGGTCGCGGCGCCGGTGATGATCGACTCGGTGCCGTCGCTGCTGCTCGCCGATCGCGCGGGCACCGGCTGGGATGAGGCGGCGCTGGCCGTGCTCGCGGTCGCCGGCCGCGCGCTCGAGGCCGCGATCGACGCGCTGTCGCGAGGCGGACGCGCCACCAGCGACCGCGACGACCTGGTCGAGATCGACGGCGACAGCTCGGTGTCGGCGCGGATGCGCGAGTGGGTGACGTGGCTGTCGCAGCGGCCGGAGCCGGCGCTGCTGGTCGGCCCGCCCGGCTCCGGCAAGGCGCGGCTGGCCGAGGCCGTGCACCGCCGCAGCGCGCGCGCGCCGGCGCCGTTCCTGATCGCGCACTGCGCCGGCCTGTCGGAGAGCCTGGTCGAGAGCGAGCTGTTCGGCCACGAGCCGCAGGGCGGCGAGCGCAAGCCGGGCAAGCTCGAGGGCGCCCGCGGCGGCACCCTGTTCCTCGACGAGCTGGCGCTCTTGCCGGCCCGCAGCCAGAAGCGGCTGGCCCGCGCGCTCGAGCTCGGCCACCTCGAGAAGGCGTCGGGCGGCAAGATCCCGCTCGATGTCCGGCTGATCGCGGCGAGCTGCCACGACCTGCCGGCGATGGTCCAGGCCGGCGGGCTGCGCGAGGATCTCTACCGGCGACTGGCCGGCCACGTGATGGTGGTGCCGTCCCTGGCCGAGCGGCAGGCCGACATCATCGCTCTCGCCGAGCGCTTCCTCTACGAGCTGGCGGCCGACGCCGGTCAGCGCCGCAGCGGGTTCGCGTCCGACGCGGCGACCCGGCTCGCCCAGCACGACTGGCTGTTCGGCAACGTGCGCGAGCTGCACAACACCGTCGAGCGGCTGGTGATCCAGAGCAGCGCCGATCCGATCTCGCTGTACGACGTCGACCGCGCCCTGGTCCGGCGATAGCGCCGTTCTACAGATCGGTGATCGGCTCGTCAGCGGGCGGCTCGTCGTCGCCGCTGCCGCTGCCGCCGTTGTCTTCGTCGTCGCCACCGGCGTCGTCGTCGGGGGGCGGCTTCTTGGCCGCCGGGCACGCGACCGCGGCCACCACGTCGACGGTGCCGGCCTCGAGGTCGACCACGCCGATGTTGCCGGCGTGGGGCGAGCCGGTGATGACCAGCAGCTTGCCGTCGCTGCCGCGCAGCAGCACCGACTCGCCGGGGTTGCCGCCGGTCGCGCCGGCGTCGTCGTCGGCGCCGCTCCACAGCGCCAGCAGGTCGATCGTCTTCTCGAGCTTGCCGGTCTTCGAGTCGTGGATCGCGATCACGCCGCCGGTCTCGGACAGGAACGCCCAGCGGTGGTCGCCGATCTCGACCGGCACGGTGTTGTAGGTACCGAAGTCCTTGCCGCCGACGTCGGCGACCTTCTTGCCCTTGACGCTGTACAGCGCGCCGCGCGCGGCCGGCCCGGCGCACACCCCGGCGCTGACGAACACCAGGTCGTCGGTCACGTAGGTGGTGCCGCAGCGGTAGTCGCCCTTGGCGTACTTGATCGAGCCGACCTTCTTCGACTTCTTGCCGACGCTCCACACCTCGGCGACGCCCTTGCCGGCCTCGGCGTCGCCGAGCAGCATCGCCACCACCGTGCCCTTGCCGTTGATCGCGGCCTCGATCGGGTTCTCGCCCGGCTTGATCTTGGGCTTGAGCGGCTTGCACATGTCGCCGTCGCCGACGCACACCCGGACCTCGCTCGGCGTCGACTGCAGGCGCGCGAACGGGGTCGCGAGGGTGGCCGGCTGCGGCAGCGGCGGCTTGCCGAGCCGCTCGTACTTCTGCTTGCTGAGGTCGACCTCGTAGCACTGCGAGCCGCCGTTGCCGTCGGCGACGCAGAAGCTGACGAAGTCGTCGTCGGCGGTCGACATGCCGATCACCGCCTGGTCGGTCTGGGCCACGCACACCGGCGTCGGCTTCTTCTTCTTGGGCGGCTTCTTGATCGGCGCGGTCGTTACCTTGGGCGTCGTCGGCGCCAGCTTCTTGGCTTCGGCGGGGCACCCGGCGGCCAGCACCGCCAGGGCCGACGCCATCACCGACAGCAGCGAGATGCGGCTCATGGCCGCGAGTCTAACAGCACCCGCACCGCGCGGGTCGCGAGCGGTCACGGGGGCGGCTCGAGGTGCGCGTCGAGCTCGATCCGGACCATGGCCTGCGCGCCGACCCGCCGGCCCTGGGCGCGCGCGCCGGTGATCGCCAGGGCCGCGGGCGCGAGGTCGGCGGCCAGCCGGCGATCGACGAACAGCGCGGTCAGGGCGTCGCCGAGCGCGCCGCCGAGGGTCGAGCCGACGTCGCCGGTGGCGTCGCGCACGGTCGCCACCAGATCGGCGAAGCACGGGGTCAGCAGGCCGGGGCTCGGCTCGCAGGTCAGGTCGAGGCCGGCGAGGTCGACGTCGGTGGCGATCGTGCTGCTGGTCGTGGCCGCGGTCGCGCCCGTCGGCGGCCGGCCCGCGAGATCGACGTCGATCAGGCCCCAGGCCTGGGCCGGCGTGATCAGCGCGCCGTCCTCGAGCTCGACCGCGACCGCCAGCGCGAGGCGGAGGCGCTGATCGGGCCCGGCGGCCAGGGTCGGCGGCAGCGCCAGCCGCATCGCGCCCAGCCGCAACGACAGCAGGCTCTGGACCAGCGGGTCCTGGTTGAACCGGCCCGGCAGGTCGAGCTGGGCCAGCAGCTCGTCGAAGTAGCCGGTGCGCCACAGCTCGTAGGCCAGGCCGTCGAGCCCGTCGAGATCGAGATCGAGCGTGAGCGCGGCGGCGGGATCGGGCGGCGGCCAGACGATCGGGCCGTGGGCGGGCGGTCGGATCGCGAGGTCACCGGTCGCGTTGCCGACATTGCCCAGGCGCCAGCGCACCGGCACCGCCGCGTGACTGCCGGCGACGATCTCGACCGCGCGGTCGGGGCACAGCTCGACCACCAGCGTGCGCCCGCCTGGCAGCTCGAGCGGCGGCGGCGGCCCGAGCGCGGCGAGCAGCGAGGTGTCGAGCTGGCCGCGCGCGACCCGGGTGACCAGGCCGTTGCCGCCGAGCCGGTCGTTGACCCAGTCGAGCACGCGGTTGCCGAAGTCGAGGCGGGCGCGGACGCCGATGATGAAGCCGAGCTGACCGCCGTCGATGCGGGGCAAGGCGGTGACCACCACCGGGACCTCGACCCGCTCGAACACCGCGATCGCCTCGGCCCGCAGGTAGCCGGTCGGCGTCGGGGCCCGCAGCGCGCTGGCCGGGAACATGCCGAGCTCGAACGGGTGCTCGAGCATCGACGTCCAGGTCAGGTGCAGGCCCTCGAGCTTGCGGAAGCGGCCGGCGGCCAGGTTGTCGACGGTGGCCAGCGCCGCCGACAGCTCGCGGGCCACGACCGCGGCGACCGTGCCCGGCCCGGCGTGACCGTCGTCGAGCAGGCGCTGGCCGACCACGATCCGGCCCCCGCACGGCGGCGCGGCGAGGTCCTGGAACCGGCCGAGCAAGCGGACCCGGCCGACCACGCGCTCGACGCCGCCGCGGTAGCGCGCGCGCCAGCGGTGGCGGACCAGGCCGGGGCCGTCGCCGTCGTCGTCCTCGAGCGCGACCACGCCGTCGAGGGTGTGGCCGCCGGTGCCGGCGGTGGCGGGCTCGGCGACCACCATCGGTCCGTCGGCGGCGACCCGCAGGGCCGGGCGCGCGGTCCACGCCACCAGCGCGGGCGCCAGCGCGGCGTGCGCGATCAGCAGCCCGGCGCCGGCCAGCACCGCGGTCGCGCCGACCTTGCTCACCGGGTGCTCACCGGAGGATCCAGACCACGGTCAGCAGCTCGAGCGCGACCACCCACAGCGTGCACGACACCACGCTCGACGTCATGCCGCGGGTCACCGCGTCGGCGTCGGGCTTGGCCGCCGAGCCCTTGGCGACGACGTCGGCGGCGATGCCCCACGCGTACAGCCACACCAGCAACGCCGCGCGCGCCGTGAACCGGGCCCGCTCGGGCCGCGGGTCGAGGATCTCCGCGGTGAGCAGATCCCAGCCGCCATGCATGCCGAGGCTGCGGCAGACCAGCAGGCCGCCGGCGACCATGCCGAGCGCGAACAGGGCGGCGACCGCGAGGTAGGCCAGGCCGAGCGTGAGCCAGGCCGGCGCCCACAGGTAGGCCTTGCTGTCGACGCCGAGGGCCTCGAGCGCGAGGGTCTGGCGGCCCAGGCCCATCGACCCGAGCCAGGCGTTGGTGGCCGAGCCCGACGCCGCGGTGAACAGGATCGCCGACAGCGCCGGCGCCAGCGCGATGATGTGGCTGCCGCCGATCTGGCGGATGAGCGCGTCGGGCCGGACCCCGGCGCCGCCGACCCGGCTGACCACGTACAGCACCGTGTAGCCGATCAGCATCGACACGATCGCGTAGAAGATCAGCGGGCGGACCAAGGCCTGGCGCGCGACCCGACCGGCGACGGTGGCGGCGTCGCGCGGTCGCCGGAGCACCTGCGCCGGCAGGTGGCGCAACGCCCAGGCCGCGACGCCGAACGGCCGGACCAGGGGCGCGACCGCGGCGCTCGCGCGATCGATCACGTCGCGGACCCGCGCGGCCTGGCGCGGCGGCGGCGTGTCGCCGTGGACCTCGAGGTGATCGCACAGCGCGCCCTCGAGCTCGAGCAGCCAGCGGCCACGCTCGGCCTCGTCGACGCCGTCGACCTCGCGCGGGCCGGGCCAGCGGTCGGCGAACAGCGGCTCGAGCCGGCGGTGCTCGAGCGACAGCAGGAACAGCCGATCGCCGACGCCGGCGGCCAGCGCGACGTCGTGGGTGACGACGATCGCCGAGATGCCGAGCGCGGTGACCTGCTCGCGGATCAGGCGGGCCAGCAGCCGCACCCGGTGGGGGTCGAGGCCGACCGACGGCTCGTCGAGGAACAGCAGCCGGCGGCGGCTGGCCAGCACGCGCGCGACCGCGACCCGCTGGGCCTGCCCGCCCGACAGCGAGCCGACCGGCGTGCCCGGCGCGGCGACCTGGGGATCGAGCCCGACCCGCGCCAGCCAGGCCGCGGCGTCGCCGGGCGGCTCGCCGGCGTAGCGCAGGGCCAGCTCGAGGTTGCCGCGGACGTCGAGGTGATCGAACAGCGCCCCGCGCTGCGGCACCAGCCCGAGCTGATCGCGATCGAACGCGAGCAACGACGAGCTGACCTGGTAGCCGGCGCGCTCGAGCTCGTCGCGCTCGAACAGCACCCGCGCGAACGTCGACTTGCCGGCGCCGCTGCCACCGAGCAGGACCACGACCTCGCCCGGCGCGATGGTCAGGCTGAGGTCGTCGATGAGCACCCGGCCGTCGGGCAGCGCGACCTTGAGGCCGCGGACCTCGAGCCGGGGCGGTCCGTCGGGTTCGGCCGGTGCAGCCTCGGCGGGCAGGTCGGGCTCGGCCACGCGTCGACGGTAACACGACCCTCCGAGCCGAACCTGCGGTCCGCTCAGGTCGGCGGCGGCGCCAGCTCGTCGAAGCAGGTCACGAACGAGAACGTGCAGTCGGTGCCGTCGGGCGGCAGCGCGGCGGCGGCCCCGGCGTCGACGGTCGGGGTCTGCGGGCAGTCGGGGCCGTGCAGGTACTGGCCGCCGCAGTCGTCGCGGGTCGCGCACGCGGCGGCGGAGGCGAGATCGCGGCAGCGGCCGGCCGGGGCCGGAGCCGGATCCGTGTCGACCGGGAAGCAGCCGAGGAACGGTCCCTCGCGCTGGCAGCGGTCGTCGAAGATGTCGCACAGCTCGCGCGTGATCCGACAGCCGGGCTCGAGGATGCACGCGGCCTCGTCGCGGATCGCCTCGCACGGGTGCTTGCACACCGGCCACGGCGACGACGGGATGTCGGGGCAGTCGGGCGACGCGAGCTGACGCGGCCCGCAGGCCAGGGTCGCCGGGTTGCGCAGGGTGACGAACGGGCCCGAGCAGGCCGGCCCGCCGGCGTCACACGCGACGAGCGCCGACCCGACCAGCGCGATCGCGACCGTGCGCGCAGGCATCGCGTCAGGGTAGCACTCCGGTCACGCGGCGGCCTGTACCGCATTGCCCGTACCGGCGAGCAGAGAAGGCAGACCCCGATCCTCCACGCGTGACCCCGAACACCCGGAGTCATGGTTGATCGCTCGCCAAGGCTCGCTATTCGGCGCCGAACTCGGGCAGGCACACGCCGAAGCTGCGGCACTCGTCGGCCTCGTCGACTTGACCGTCGCCGTCGTCGTCGCGGCCGTTGTTGCACAGGCCGTTGTCCTTGTAGGTCGCGAGGCAGTTCTCGTGACGCGAGCACTCGAACGCGTCGAGCCCTTCGCACGGGCCGGTGTCGGGGCCGCTGCTGTCGATCGCGAAGCAGCCGAGGAAGGCCACGAACGCGGTGCATGGGCCGGTGCCGAGCAGGCAAGCGTCGTCGTAGGTCGTGCGGCACCCGGCGGTGTTGTCGCAGGCGATCTCCGACAGGCCGGTGCACGCGGTCTGGCACGCGGCCCAGGTCGGGATCGGCGGCAGCGGCTCGGGGCACGGGCCGCAGGCGCCGCAGGTGCCGCCGAAGCCGAACTCGGTGCAGGCCAGGGTCTGGGGATCGACCAGCAGGGTGCCGGCGGCGTCGCCGGCGGGGGTGTCGCCGGCCAGCGCGCACGGTTGATCGTCGTCGCCGAGGTGGATGACGCATGCGCTCGAGGACAGCGCGAGCGCGAGGGCGGGCAGGGCAGGGAGGAGGCGAAGGAGGGCAGCGAGGGTCACGAGTGGGAGTAGAGCAAGCCGCGCGCCAGCCCCGCAATCACGATCGCTGCGCGCGAGCGGCTCAAGGGTTTCGCCATGCTGGCCGCCGCCGCGACGACGCCGTGGCCTGCGAGCCATCAGGATTTCGAGGCCGGCCGGCGCCCGCTGGCGGGGAATCTGCCGCGACGCGGCGCCGTCCCACCCACAGTACGTTGGCCCGGCGCCGACTTCGGCCTGCCGCCCGTCGGCGGAGCAAAACTTGACACGCGGTGTCGACGTAACGATGGTCGGACATGATGCAGGCGCTTGATCCGGTGCCCGAGGGCTACGTGGTCGCGAGTTGGGCGGACCTCTGTCGCCAGTACCCTGAGCAGTGGGTCGTCCTGGTGGAGACCGACTGGATCGACGCCAGCAAGAGTGCGTTCCGCTCGACCCGCGTCGTTGGCCACGGCTCCACTGCGCCGACGCGCTCGCGCAGGCGCAGCCGGCGACCGCGCGATATCCCGGCTACGCTTACTTCTTCACCGGGCGGGTCCGGGCTCCGCTGCTCGGCTTCTTTGCGCCGTGATCGCTACGGACTTCGACCCTGACCAAGCGCGAGGCCGACGAGATCAGCGTGATCCGGACCGCAATCGGCAAGGAGCAGGGCTACATGATGCTCGTGGCCAGGTTCGCCGCGCTTGGCTACGAGTTGTCCGCCTTTCGTATGCAACTGCACGACCTGCCCGACGGCTTTGGGATCAGGGGACTCCTCGGGCTCAGCTTCTTGCGCAACTTCGACTACGACGTGCGCTCGATCCTGGGACAGATTCGGGTCGCGCGCGCATCGAGCGTCCCGTAGCCCGGCTCTTTGACGAGCGCGCGTCACCAGGGCTTCGAGAGCCGGTCGACCACGTCGCGCCGGGCGAAGACGGTCGCGCACTCCTCCCAGCGGTTCTCGGTCGGGGAGATGGTGGCGTTGTAGCGGGCATCGAAGGCGTTGCGGGCGGCGTCGCGCTCGCTGATGTACTGATCGTGGCGCAGTCCGAGCTTCGTCTCGTCCTCGATCCACGCGTCGTCGATCGTGTCGGGCAGGCTGCCGAACAGGTCGTAGGTGTTCTTCATGCGCGCTGACAGCGCCTGGTAGACCTTCTGGTCACGGGTATCGGCGTAGACGAGGTTGAGCATGTCGACGCTCGGGCGGGCCTGGCCGATGCGCTTGATGCGGCCGAGCCGCTGCTCGAGCCGCGACGGGTTCCACGGCAGATCGACGTTGATCAGCGTGCCGATGGTCTGCAGGTTGAGCCCCTCGCACGCGGCGTCGGTAGCCACCAGCAGGCGCAGGCGACGCTTCTTCACGGCATCCTTGATCGCCTCACGTTCGACGGTGACGAACCGACCGTCGCGGTACACGCCGCTGCCGCCGGAGCCGGCGTAGACGCCCACCGGCTCGGTCGCAAACGCGGCCGCGAGCGCGTCGGCGATCCAGCGGGCGGTGTCGTAGTACTGGCTGAAGATGATGCAGCCGTGGCCGAGCCAGGTCCGACGGTCGACGTGGGCGCCGACGTGGTGCGCCTGCAGGAAGTGCGTCGAGAACTGATATCGGTGTAATCAAGATGAAGACGGCGACAGGGGAGGGAAGGGCGAGGGTGCAGCAGGCCTTCGAGTTCAAGACCTGGGGCGGCAAACGGGCAGGGGCGGGCCGCAAGGCCGTCCGCCGGCCCGGCGAGCCTCCGCACCGGCGCGTCCGCAAGCGGCCGGCGCTGTCGGCGAAGCACCCGGTCCACGTCGTGCTGCGCCTGACCCGCGAGATCGGACGGCTCCGGCGGAGGCGGGCGTATCAGGCAGTGCGCAAAGCGATGCTGGTCGCGTTCGACCGCGGCGTGGTCCGCATCGTCCACGTCAGCATCCAGCGACACCACCTACACTTGGTGGTCGAGGCCCACGACGAGCAAGCCCTCGCCCGAGGCATGCAAGGCTTCGAGATCTCGGCGGCGAGGCACCTGAATGCCGCGATCGCGCGTGACCAGGGCCATCGGCGAGCCCGGCGCGGGCAGGTGTTCACGAACCGCTACCACGCCGAGATCCTCGAGGGTCCGCGCCGCGCGCGCCACGCGCTCGCCTATGTCCTGAACAACTGGCGGCGCCACCGCGAAGACCAGGCGACGCCGGCGCAGCGTCGACGCCGCGTCGATCCGTACTCGAGCGGGATCTCCTTCGCCGGCTGGCGCGATCGCGACCGGCCGTTCCCGTGGCCGCGGGGCTACGAGCCGTTGCCGGTGGTGCCGGCACGCACATGGCTTCTCACTACCGGATGGAAGCGCCACAAGCTCGTCGGATTGCGCGACGTTCCGGGTCCGGCCGGATGACTACCGTCGGCGGGGCAGCCGCGGTACCGTGTCGGCAATGCCGACGCTGGCGTGGGCGACCGACATTCACCTCGACTTCGTGTCAGCGCGCGAGGTGAGCGCGCTGGCCGAGGAGCTGGCGCGGACCGGGCCGGATGGCGTGGTGCTGAGCGGCGATCTGTCGAGCGCGCCGACCTTGGTCGAGCACCTCGAGGCGCTGGCGGACCAGCTGGCGCGGCCGATCTACTTCGTCCTCGGTAACCACGACTACTACGGCGGCAGCATCGCCGGCGTGCGGGCGCGCATGCGCGAGCTGACCGCGACGTCGCGCTGGCTGCGCTGGTTGCCGGCGTGCGGCGTGATCGATCTCGGCGGCGGCTGGTCGCTGGTCGGCCACGACGGCTGGGGCGACGCGCGGGCCGGCGACGTCCACGGCTCGCAGGTGTACCTGAACGACTGGCGCGCGATCGGCGAGCTGGCCGGCTTGCCGCGGCCCGACCGGATCGCGGCGCTGCAGGCGCTCGGCGACGAGGCGGCGGCGCACCTGCGGGCGACGGTGCCAGTCGCGCTGGCGCAGACGTCGCGGCTCCTGGTCGTGACCCACGTGCCGCCGTTCGCCGACGCCTGCTGGCACGAGGGCCGGCGCTCGGCGCCCGACTGGCTGCCGTGGTTCACCGGCGTCGCCGCCGGCGAGGTGCTCGCCGCCGAGCTGGCGGCGCGACCGGCGTGCCGCGCGCTGGTGGTGTGCGGTCACACCCACGGCAGCGGCGCGGTCGACGTCCTGCCCAACCTGCGGGTCCTCACCGGCGGTGCACGCTACGGCGCGCCGGCGGCCCAGGAGCCGCTGGTCCTGACCTGAGGCTCCGTCGACGGACTCAGGGCGAGTCGGGCGAAGGGCGCTGGCGGCGGACGAAGTCGTCGATCAGCGCGCGGGCGATCGACAGCTTGGGCGGCACCACCGATGGTCGCGATCCCAGGCGGTGAGGCCGAGCGCGCGGCCGGCGACGGCGAACTCGTCGTCGGTCAGCGCGCCGAACAGCTGGCGCAGCGGCGTCGGCTCGGAGTCGGCAGGCGGCGGCCCGTCGTCGATCAGCCGGGCGAAGCACGGCTTACCGTCGAGGTCGCCGAGGTAGAGCGCGTCGCCGGCGTCGCCGACGGGCACGGTCGGCCGGGGCTCGCGCACGCACAGGTGCTGGCCGGCGATCACGAACAGCCGACCGCGGGTCGCGGTCGTGGTCACGGCGGGAGTGAAGGGCACGGGCTCGTCTAGCACGGCGCACCGCTCGCGTTGACTGCTAGATCTGAGCGGTGACGACAGCACAGCAGCCACTGCCGTCGGGTTTCGGGATCCACACCACCGCGCGTGAGGCGATCGCGGGCCACGACCTCCACGGCAAGACGATGATCGTCACCGGCGGCTACTCGGGCCTCGGGCTCGAGGCGACCCGGGCGTTCGTCGAGCTCGGCGCGCACGTCATCGTGCCGGCCCGGTCCCGGTCCAAGGCCGTCGCCAACCTGGCCGGCCTCGAGGTCGAGCTCGAGTCGCTCGACCTGTTCGGTCCGGCGTCGATCGACGGGTTCGCGGCCCGGTTCGTGGCGTCGGGCCGGCCGCTGCACGCGCTGGTCACCAGCGCAGGGATCATGGCGCCGCCGCTCGAGCGCGACCCGCGCGGCTACGAGTCGCAGTTCGCCACCAACCACCTCGGCCACTTCCAGCTCACGCTGCGGTTGTGGCCGGCGCTGGTCCGGGCCCAGGGCGCGCGGGTCGTGTCGGTGTCGTCGCGCGGCCATCGGTTCGGCGCCGTCGACTTCGACGATCCGTTCTTCGATCGCCGGCCCTACGACAAGTGGAAGGCCTACGGTCAGTCGAAGACCGCCAACGTGCTGTTCGCGGTGGCGCTCGATCGCCGGGCCGCCGACCACGGCGTGCGCGCGCTCGCGCTCCACCCCGGGCCCGGGGTCCGGCCGTGGGCGATCGAGCCCGAGCTCGCCGAGCGGCTGTGGACCGCGAGCGAGGGCTGGACCGGCGTCACCCTGCCGGCCTGACCCGCGTCAGTGGCCGCGGCCGCGATGGTGCGCGGCGGGCGCGGCGGCGGGCGGCTTGGTCGGCATGGTGTCGGCGAGCGCGTAGGTGTGCTGCTCGTAGTCGACGATCGACCAGCGGCCGATGCCGTGGACCCGGGACGGTTTCTGCCCGTTGGAGCCCGGGACCCGAGGGACGTCGTTGGGCTCGGGGTTCCGCGACAGGTCGAACGGCGCGTCGCTCCGGCTCACCGCTCGATCGCCGGGTCCCTGGTTGCCGCCGACGGCGGTGAGGTAGCGACCATCGAACGAGATCACGGTGGCGATGTGGTCGGGGTTGGTGCCGAACGCGTTGTCGATGAGCGCGAGGTCGCCGGGCTCGATGCCGCCCTGTGGCGCCGCGCGCTGGACCTCCTCGTAGCTGCGCTCGGAGCCGCGCTGGCGGTGATAGTCGCGCAGCGCGATCCAGTGGCCGTCGATCCACATCCAGGTGCGGAGCATCGAGCCCCGGTAGTGCAGGGCGGCGACGATGCCGGGCGTGCCCTGCATGTTCTCCGACCACCGCCGATCGAAGCCGCCGCCCTGCTCGGCCTGGGTGTACGCGAAGGCGCCGCACCAGTTGCCGGTGTGGACACCACCGTGAGCGCGGGCCTCGGTCTCGGCCGCCTGATCGTTGGTGACCTGGCCGACCGCGCGCCGCGTCGAGTGCAGGCGGACCGCCGCCGCCACCTTGCGGGTGACCGCGGCGTCGGGGTGCTCGTAGCGAACCTGCGGGTCGCCCTCGAGCAGCCCTTCGAGCAACGGCATGCACTCGGTGTCCATCGCCACCTCGACCGCCTCGGTGGCCCCGGTGTGGCTCGGGTCGGGCGGACGCCCGTGCGCCGGGTGGGCGGCGCCGCCGCGCGCGCCTGGGTGATTGCCACCGCCGCGGCCATGGTGAGCGCCACCCGCGCCGCTGGCGGGCTGGTCGGCGGCAGGCTGGGCGGCAGCCTCGTCGGCGGCCTCGTCGGCGGGCGTCGGCCCAGTCTCGGCGGCTGCGCGCCGCGCCGCGTAGCTGTCGCGGATCGCCGCGATCCGCTCCATCATCCAGTGACGCGCGGCGGTCAGCGCCTCACCAGCGTCGGGGGCCGGGTGCGCCGGATCGGCCGCGGCCGGCTGGCGCAGCTCGCGTTGCAGCGCGCGCACCACCGCGGGCTCGCCGGTGGCGATCGCCGCCTGCATGCGCTGGGCGGGCGAGCCGCCCGGGCTCGCGGGACCGGGCGCCGCCGCCGCGCTGCTGCCGCCGCTGCCGCCCGCCACCTGCTTGCGCACCGCCGTCGCTGCCGCGGGCCCATCGCGCAGCAATTCGGCGGCCGACTCGCCGCGCACCACCCGCTCGGCGACCAGGTCGGCGTGGGCCTCGTAGGCGCCATCGCCGCCGTGGAGCGCCACGCCCGCCGTCGCCTGGATCACGTGCGCGGCCTCGTGCGCCGCCAGCGCCAGGCTCGGGGTCGCCGTCGCGAACGCGACCTGCTCGCCGAGCGCATAGCCGTCGGCGCCCAGCGCGGCGCTGGCCCGGCCGGCGTGCTCGTCGAGGTACGCGGTCGCCGGCAGCGGCGCGCCGAACGAGCGCTCGATCACGTCGCGGTGTGGGAACGCCGAGGCCGCGCCGACGAAGCCCGCGCGCGCGACGTCGACGTCGTTGCCCGGTGGCGGCGCGGCCGCGCTCGGCGCCGGCGCGGCCTTGCGGCGCAGCGCCGATGTCAGCGTGGTCTTGCCCGGCGCGACCCGCGGGTCGTGCGTCGCCGCCGGCTCGAGCTTTTCGTCGTCGAGGTCCGCCGATTCGGTGGGCCGCCAGTCGCGTCGCATGCACCCAGGTTACACCCGCTGGATCACGAACGCAGACCGTGTCGAGGTCGCCGCGGTGGGCGGCCTCTGGTTAGCCCGCGACGGCGGCGGTGCAGATGCGGTATGGAGGCCCGGTGATCTGGCTCGTCCGTTCGGGACGATCATGCGCCACCGGCTGTTCAACGGTGATCCGCACCCGGGTAACTACCTGTTCCAGGACACCGCGTGGTCTTCCTCGATTTCGGCTGCGTCAAGCGCTTCCCCGAGGACATGGCCCGGACCTGGTCGGGTCTGATCGCCTCGCACTTCGCCGGCGATCGCGCCGCGTTCCGCCGCGGCCTGGTCACGCTGTCGTTCCTCAAGGACGACTCGCCGCTCGACGCCGACCGGCTCTACGCCTACTTCCAGCTGTTCTACGAGCCGTTCCGCTTCGATCGCGACTTCGGGTTCAGCCGCGAGTACATCGCGTCGACGTTCAAGCAGGTGTTCACGCCCGAGGGCGAGTTCGCGGGCATGGCCAAGCAGCTCAACATGCCCGGCCACTTCGTGTTCGTGAACCGCATCCAGTGGGGCGTGTTCTCGATCTTCGGCCAGCTCGCCGCCCACGCCAACTACCACCGCATCTACCGCGAGTACCTCTTCGCCGAGCCGCCGGCGACGCCGCTCGGCGAGCTCGCCCACCGCCACCAGCTCGAGCGCGCGGTCAGCCTCCCCGCCGACTGACGCGCGGGCGGCGGCGGGCCATACTGCGCGGCCATGGAAGCGCTCGCCCATCCTGCGCCGGCGCCGTGCGGCGGGTCGTACGCCGACGGGTTCGGCCCGGTCGCCGAGCGGTTCGCGGCCCAGGTCGCCGACGGTGCCGAGATCGGCGCCGGCCTCACGGTCTATCAGCGCGGCCGCTGCGTCGTCGATCTGTGGGGCGGCCAGGCCGACGTCGCCAGCGCGCGGCCGTGGACCCGCGACACCCGAATCGTCGTGTTCTCGGTGAGCAAGGGCCTGGCGGCGATGGCGCTGGCGCTGCTGGCCGACCGCGGCCAGCTCGACTGGGATAGGCCGGTGGCGTCGTACTGGCCGGGCTTCGCCGCTGAGGGCAAGCAGGCGATCACGGTGCGGACGCTGGTCAATCACCAGGCCGGGCTGCTCGGTCTCGACGCGCCGCTGACCATGGACGACTGCGTCCTGGCCGAGCGCAAGGACCGGTTGCTGCGCGCGCTCGAGCAGCAGCGGCCGGCCTGGGCGCCGGGCACGCGCCAGGGTTATCACGCGATCACGTTCGGCATGTACGTGCGCGAGCTGTTCGAGCGGATCACCGGCGACGACCTCGGCGCGTTCCTGCGGCGCGAGCTGTTCGAGCCCCTGGCCGCCGACGTCTCGCTCGGCACCCCGGCCGAGGTCGACGACCGGATCGCGACGCTCTACCCGCCCGGCAACGCCACGCGGGTCGGCCGGATGTTGCTCGCCGCGGTGCGTGCGCGCACCGCCGAGGGCAAGCTGGCGCGCGCGGTGTTGCGCCGGGGCTCGTTGCCCAAGGCCGCGTTCAGCAATCCGCGCACCGGGCCGCTCGGCATCGCGGTCTACAACTCGATCCCGGTGCGGCGCGCGGTGCTGGCCTGGGCGTCGGCGACCGCGAGCGCGCACGGGCTCGCGGTCGCCTACGTGCCGTTCGCGTCGGGCGGCGTCGGCTTTGGCCGCCGGTATCTGCAGGCGAGCACGATGGCGCCGGTCGCCGCGCGCCAGGGCTGGTCGGAGCGCGACCTCGTCTTGCAGAAGCCGATCGGCTGGTCGCACGGCTTCGTCAAGGAGGAGCCGACGATGTTCTCGCCCAACCTCGAGTCGTTCGGCCACCCCGGGATGGGCGG
>JAYVSF010000731.1:0-3410 GCA_043775605.1 Myxococcales bacterium | reverse complement strand
CGACCGCGTTCGTGATGCTCGGCTCGCTGATGCTTGCCCACCTGTTCGATTCCTATCGCTCGGAGATGGGCGACGGCCTGGTCGGGCTCGCGCTGGTCGGGCTGGTCCTGTCGGGGTTGACGCTCGTGATCGGCGAGCCGCTCTTGTACGTCCACGAGCGGCGGCGGCTGCTGGCGGCGCAGAACCAGCTACCGGCCGCGCGCCTGCGACGATAGCGATCACGAGCGACGAGCACTCACGGCAGGAAGCGGGCGCGCTCGCTGGTCGTCGGCAGTCGGCACGCGTCGTACTTGCCGAACAGGCGGTAGCGCAGCTTGGCCACCAGCCAGTACATCGGATCGAGGAGGACGCCGGGCAGCCAGCGGAAGGCGTAGGCCCAGCGCCACGGCCGCGTGAGGTGGCGGGCCGCGCGCAGGAAGACCTTGCTGCGCAGGTAGACCTTGCCGTCCTCGACCAGCACCACCGAGTCGAGCTGGACCGGGATGCGTGGGTGGAGCGTGCGCAGCCGGGCTGCGGTCTCGCCCTGCAGCGGCGCGTACCACAGCCGGCCGCGATCGCGGGCGATGAGCCAGCGCACGGTCTTGCCGCACAGCCCGCACACGCCGTCGTACAGCACGATCCGCGGCGGCAGCGGCGCCGGCTCGGCGGCGGCGGTAGCGTCGTCGGTCACGGTGTCGGCCTTCGCCTCGGTCGGAGCCGTGGCGGTCGCATCGGCGCTGGCAGTCGCGGTCACCGGTCCAGGGTAGCAGGTCACGCCCTCGTGCCCGCTCGCGCCCGCTCCCGCCCGCCCTATGCTGTCGCGATGAGGACCGCGCTGGTCACCGGCGTCGCGCCGCATCCGGGTCGACGCGGTGTGTCCGGGCTGGGTCCGCACCGACCTGGGCGGCCGCGGTGCGCCGCGCTCGGTCGAGGAGGGCGGCCGCTCGATCGTTGCCTGCGTCGAGCGTCCGGGGCCCGGCGACGGCACCGCCGGCTTCTGGCGCGACGGCGCGCGCCTCGCCTGGTGACCGCCCGCCGCGTCTGACGAACGGTCTCGGTTGGGTGCGTCGCGCCGCCGCCTCCCCTATGCTGCGCGCCATGTACGCGATGGCGATGAAGAGCTGGAAGTCGGGGTTGCCGTTCGAGCAGGTCGAGCTGCAGACGCCGGAGCCGCGGGCTCACGAGGTCCGGGTCCTCGTCCACGCGATCGGCGTCAACCCGGTCGACTGGAAGATGCGGCAGCAGGGGCCGCTGCGGCTCGCGGCCCGCGCGATCCGGCCGCTGCGCGGGCCGAACGGGCCGGTCATCCTCGGCGTCGACTTCGCCGGCGTGGTCGACGCGATCGGCGCCAAGGTCACCACCGTCGCGGTCGGCACCCGCGTGGTCGGCGGCACCAACTTCTCGCGCGGCCAGCACGGCAGCTACGCCGACACCGTCGTGGTCGGGGCCGACCAGGTCGCGGCGCTGCCCGACGACGTCGCGTTCGACGTCGCCGCGGCGCTGCCGGTCGCCGGCGTCACCGCGTGGATGGCGCTGCACGAGTTCCGGCTGATCAAGCCCGGCCGCCGCGTGCTGATCCTCGGCGCCTCCGGTGGCGTCGGTCAGTTCGCGGTCCAGATCGCGCGGCGGGTGTGCGAGGCCGATCGCGTGGTCGGCGTGTGCTCGAGCAAGAACGCGGCGCTGGTCCGCGAGCTCGGCGCCCACGAGGTCCTCGCCTACGATCAGGGCGACCCGCTCGAGCAGGCCGCGGCTCACGGCCCGTACGACGTCATCGTCGACTGCGCGGGCACCTACCAGGCCTCGCGCTGCCGCAAGCTCCTGGCTCCGGGCGGCCGCCACGTCATGGTCGCCGGCGACAGCCCGACGTCGATGCTGCAGGTCATGGTCCCGCCGTTTCGCTCGCGCGCCATCCTCGGCAAGCCGACCACCGCCCGCCTCGGCGCCCTGGTCGCCGCCGTCGCTGCCGGCAAGGTCACCGTCGCCATCACCGAGCGCCTCTCGCTCGGCGACGCCGAGCGGGCCCACGAGCTCAGCCGCACCGGCCGCATGACCGGCAAGATCGTCCTGCTCGCCCGCTGATCGCGTCACGGCGCGGCGGGTTGCGTGGGCGGCGTGGACACCGAACGGGCGCAGCGAAAGCCGACGGTCGGGTCGGTATTGCGGCCGTAGATGCTGGCGGCCAGACCGATCTGCGGGAGGACCATGTTGATGGGTGCCACCTCGGCCATCGGATGACCACCGGCGATGAGCACGATGTCGACGTCGCCGGTGTCGGTCTCGACGAAGTTCCTCACGCTGCCGCCCATGTCGAGCACGCCATAGGGGCTCGCGCCGGCGGGCTGGCTGCCGACCGGCAACGGGAAGCCGTCTGGCCAGTGGTTCCAGTGGGCGTTCGAGGTCCGCTCAGGGGTCGGTGGCTCGTTGCCCCACGGATAGGCTCGGCCATCGGTTCCGCGCGCCGGGCGGCCATACAGGTTGATGGGCGGCGAGATCATGATTCACCCTGAGCGGGTGATTGTCGCGCGTGGCGCCTGCCGGAGGCGTCAGTAGACGCGGACGTCGTCGATGTAGGCGCCCGGGAACGTGCCGGAGGAGTCGGCGTTGAAGGCGAAGCGCAGCCGGATCGTCTGATTGGCGTAGGCCGAGAGATCTCCGGTGAAGAGCTGCCAGCCAAGCCCGGCCTGGTGGCCGCCCCACGCCGCCTGGCCGGCGATGGTCAGCGAGTACGCCGGCATGACGCCGGTGACGAGCTGGTAGGTCAGGCCGCCGTCGCTGCTGACCCCCAGGTTGACGCCGTCGTAGGTCAAGCCCTCGGTGTCGAGCCACATGCGGAAGGTGACGAACTGAGTCGGGTCGGCCGCCAGGACGATGGCGGGCGAGGTGGCGGTGGTCCCCACCCAGGGCTGGTTGTTGCTGTAGCTCCCGGCGACCTGCGTCGCGATGCACTGCGTGCCGTCGTACGCCGTCGCCGGGCCGACGTTCACGGGGACGCCACACTGCCAGTCGCCGGTCAGGGTCCAGCCGTCCGGACAGGCGCCCTCGAAGCTGGTCGCGTAGGCCGGACCTCGCACCGCGAACGCGAACGTGCGCTCGCTGGCGTTGGCCGGCGCGGTCGGCTCGGCGACGCGCACGGTGATCGACACCGCGCCGACGTTGGCCGCGGCGGGCGTGCCGCTCAGGGCGCCGGTGGCCGGATCGATGGTGAGCCAGGCCGCGTTCGTGCTCGTGGCGGTGATGATCCAGGTCGCGGCCGGCGAGCCGCCCGCGTGGTCGAGGGTCGCGAGGTACGGGGCGCCGGCGTACGCGGTGGCGAGCATCGACGTGGTGACCGCGAGCGGGTCGTCGACCGGCTCGGCGATCGAGAGGCGATCGATGTACACGCCGGGGGCCTCGACCGCGCTGTCGCTGTCGAAGGCGAACCGCAACGTGAT
>JAYVSF010000730.1:0-4675 GCA_043775605.1 Myxococcales bacterium | reverse complement strand
TCCACGACGTCGTTCTGGTGGTGGCCGACGCCGAGCTGACCGGGCTGGTCGAGGATCCGTCGGGCCTGCCGGTGGTCGGCGCGCGGATCGAGGTCGACGGCGGGCCCGCCGATGGCCGGGCCGCGACCGCGGGTCCCGGTGGGCGCTGGACGATCGCGATGCTGCCGCCCGCGCCGCTGACCGTCGGGGTGACCCAGGGTGGCTATCCGGCGCAGACCTTCGCGGCGACCCCCGGGACCGACGATGTCCGCCTGGTGCTGCGCTACGGCGGCGGGGTGGAGGGCGTGGTCTTCGATCATCACACCGGCGAGAACCTCGAGGGCATCGCGGTCAGCGCCAGTGGCCCCGAGGGCGCCCAGCGCGATCTGGTGACCGACGCCCGCGGTCAGCTCGCGCTGGTGCCGGTGCCGGCGGGGCGCTGGACCTTGCGGATCAAGACCCCGGGCTACCTCGCGCGGTCGTTGATCGTCGACGTGCCGGCCGGCGATCGCCCCGGCCAGGCCACGGTGCGCGACGTCCGGCTCGAGCTCGAGCGCGGCGCGCTGGTCGCCGGCACGGTGCGCGACCGGCTCGGCAACCGGGTCGCCGGCGCCCGGGTCACGATCACCCGCGGCGACGACGAGGTCGCGACCACCACCGACGCGCTCGGCGAGTTCCGCCTGCGCGACGCGCCGACCGGGACCGTGACCCTGCGCGCGGTGAGGCTCGGGGCCAAGGCCGCGCTCGCGCTCGAGCTGCGGGCCGGCGACGAGCAGCTCGCGGTGAACGTCGAACTGCGCTAGGAGCGAGCACCGTCGCCGTCGTCGTCGCCGTTCACGAACCGTGGGCTAGCGGCGGAACAGGCGCGCGCGGTCGAGGATCACCGTGTCCTCGCGGTGGAGCGCGTCGTCGGGCAGTTGTTCGCGCGGCGCGGGCGGGGCCGGCGTCGACCGAGTTCCCGGGGGCCGCATCGGCGGCTGGGTCACGGCCCGGGCCCGGCCCGGGGGCGGCGGCGGGGGCCGCGCTCGTCCCGGCGGGGGTGGCGGCGGTCCGCGGCGGGCGGGCTCGCTCGCGGGCGCCCGGGTCCGGCCGCGCGCGCTGTCGAGGATCACGGTGTGGGCGGCGTGCACGTCCCAGCCGCCGTCGCGCCGCTGGGTGACCAGCGCGCCGTCCTCGTCGTCGAACGCGTCGGCATCGACGTCGCCAGGACCGGGCTCGACCCGATCGTGGGTCCCGCTCGGCCGCGGCTGGAACGGTACCGGCGGGCTCGCGGCCTGGGCGTCGTCGGGCCGCGAGATCAGGTTCTCGCCGACGTCATCGGACACCTCGTCGGCGAGCACGAACTCCTCGAGCATGCGCAGCTCGCGCTCGATCTCCTCGGCGAACGCCTTGCGGACGTAGCGCCCGAGGTGGCTGCGCGAGTAGCCCGGCTGGTAGCGGCGGAGGAACGCCCGCAGATCGCCCTCGACTTCGGCCGCGGTCTGGTAGCGCTGGGCCCGCGACCGGGTCAGGCAGCGATCGACGATCGCCTCGAGCTCGGGCGGGATCGCCGGCACCAGATCGCCGATCGGCCGGTACTTGGCATCGCGGACCTTGATCAGGAGGTCCATCTCGTTCGACGCGGTAAACGGCGGCACCCGGGTCAGCATCTCGTACAGGCAGGCGCCGAGGCTGAACACGTCGGAGCGGTGGTCGAGCTTGCGGCCGAGGGCCTGCTCGGGGCTCATGTACTTGACCTTGCCCTTGATGACGCCGCTCTTGGTCTGGACCTTCGACAACGTCGCCTTGGCGATGCCGAAGTCGCACAGCTTCACCTCGCCCGCGTACGACACGATGATGTTCGACGGCGAGACGTCGCGGTGGACGATGCGGAGCGGCCGCCGCTTGCCGTCGACGGCGGTGTGGGCGGCGTGGAGGGCGGCCGCGACCTCGGCGGCGACGTGGGCGCCGTGTTCGGGTGGGATCGGCTTCTTCTTCTGCCGGCAGCGCTCGAGGATGGTGCGCATGTCCTTGCCGTCGACGTGCTCCATCGCGATGAAGTACTCGCCGCCGGCGCGGGCGAACTCGTAGACCCGGGCGATGTTGTCGTGGCGCAGCAGCGAGGCGATCTTGGCCTCGTCGACCAGCATCTGGATGAAGTCGTCGTCCTCGGCCAGGTGGGCCAGGACCCGCTTGACCGCGACCAGGTGGGCGTGGCCGTAGGCGTCGAAGGTCTTGGCTCGGTAGATCTCGGCCATGCCGCCGAACGCGATGCGATCGAGCAGGTGGTAGCGGCCGAGCTGGTGGGCCCTGCGCAAGCACTGAGCGTAGCGGACCAGCCAGCCCGGACAAAGCCTTGTCGCCGCCGGGCGGGCCGGCGCGGGCGTCGACGATCCCCTATACTACCCGGCATGCGCGGTTCGCTCGTCGTCGTCAGTGCCGCCCTCGCCGGCGCGTTCGTGTCCACCGGCTGCAAGTCGAAGGCGGCCAAGCCGGCCCAGTCGGTGGCCCCGCCAGTCGCCGGTCAGCGCGGCCCGACCCCGGGGGGCGCCACCGCCGGCAGCCCCGAGGGCATGGCGCCAATCCCGCCCAGCCCCGGCGCCACCGGGCCCGACGCCAGCTTCGAGCTGTCGATCGCCCAGGCCAGCGCCGCTGCGGCCGCGACCGGCAACGCCCGGCTGGTCGTCCACCCCGGCCCGGGCCTGCACATGAACCTCGACTATCCGATCGGGCTGGTGCTCACGCCCCCGGCCGGCGTGACCCTGGCCAAGACCAGCTTCGCGACCACCGACGCCGAGAAGCTCGACGGCCACGAACTCGCGCTGTCGGTGCCGATGTCGGCGGCGGCGCCCGGCCAGTACAAGATCCCCGGCACCTTCCGGTTCGCGGTGTGCGACGAAGGCTCGTGCTACCCGAAGAAGCGCGCGGTCGAGCTGGTCCTCGCGGTCCAGTAGCCGCGCGACCCGATCGTCGGTTCGCCGGTCAGCGCTTGCGGCGCGGGCGGAGCAGCAGGCCGAGGACGAGCAGGCCGCCGACGACATCGCCGGTCGGCCGGCCGCCGGTCTGGCAGCAGCCACCGTCGTCGGCCGGCGGCTTGTCCGGGTTGCAGGTGCCAGCGTCGCTGATCTGGCTCGGGAACGGCTTGTTGCTGATGCCGGTGACCACCACGTCGTCGATCCGCCAGCCGGTGGCGTTGGCGGCGGCGTCGGTGCCGATCAGGAACCGGAACTTGAAGGTCTTGCCGGCCAGGCTGGTGCCGAGCGAGACGGTGACCTTCTCCTTGGCCGGGAACGCTGCGTTCCGGCCGGTGAAGGCCATGCGGTTGGCCAGGGGATTGCCCGAGTCCGGCGCGATCGCGGCGGTGTAGCCGGGTGAGGCCATCGCGCCGACGTCCTGCCAGGTCGCGCCGGCGTCGGTCGTCACCTCGATCACGCTGCCGTCGTACGCTTGATCGCTGAGCTCGAAGTCGTAGGCGTGGTCGAACGTGATCGTCACTGCGCCCGATGTGGCGACCATCGGCGGCGACTCGATCGAGGTCTCGCTCGGCGCGCCGAAGTCGAGGCCGTACCACTCGCCGTCGAGCGCGGTGTCGCGGACCTGCTTCCAGATCGTCGGCGCGCCGTCGCCGGTCGCGGTCCACGCCGACGGGTTGGCGTCAAAGGTGTCGGTCGCCGACGCGTTCGGCTTGTCGTCGACGTTCATCCGTAGCGGCGTCGCGATCGCGAGGCTAGGACTGCAGGCGGTGGCCGAGGTGATGATGAGCGTGAGGTCGCCGGCCACCGGCGCGAGGCCCGCGGTCAGCGCGACCTCGAACTCGACCGGCATCGAGGTGTAGCGGGCGACGCTGGGCACCACGATCGGCGCGGTCTTGACCTCGAGGCCGGGCGCGGTCGAGGTCAGCGCGATCGTGGTCTGGCCGAGATCGGCGGCGCCGTTGTTGCCGACCGTGGTCCGGACCGTCGCGGTCTCGCCGACGTCGAGCACGCCGTCGTGGTCGCAGTCGTGGACGTCGATGGTCAGCACCGGGGTGGCGGCGGTGCTGTTGGGCTTGAGCTCGTAACTCTCGGCCACTTCGGTGAAGTCGGCCGAGGTGCGGTCCGGGCTCTGCGCGCAGCTGCCGGCGCCGCGGCGGGCGAACGCCGCCGCCAGGGTGTCGTGATCGGCGGGGTTGGCCAGGAACGCGGCCTGCAAGATCGCGTCGCGCATCTCGGTGACGGTGGCGTCGACCGGGGCCATCAGCAGGCCGTCGACCACGTACTCCTGCATGGTCCGGCGGGTCGCCGCGAAGTCACCGTGGGACTTCTGCAGCGCGACGTAGGCCTCCCACATCATCTCGGCCCAGATCTCGCCGGCGTTGTGGACCTCGGAGTTGTCGCCGAAGCGGAGCACGGGGTGGCGGCTGGGCAGCGCCGCGCCCGAGGCCATCATCTTGAGGGTGAAGGCGTTGCGATCGAAGTTGACCGAGTACGGCGCCCGGCGGATCCCGAAGTACGGGTCGCCCGACTCGGCGTAGGTGCTCATCGCGTAGGTGCCGTCGAGATCGTCGCCCGGGCGCAGCACCATCATCAGCGCGCTGAAGTCGGCCCAGCCCTCGCTCATCGCGCCGCACAGGTACGTGTTGCACTCGGACAGGCGGTGGTGCAGGTAGTGGCCGTACTCGTGGGCGACCAGCCCGCCATCGAGCGTGCCGTCGTGGTCGGGGTCGCGGCGGCGCACG
>JAYVSF010000729.1:0-6277 GCA_043775605.1 Myxococcales bacterium | reverse complement strand
GTCGTTCTGGAACTGGCCGGCCACCGCCCAGTAATCGCCGGCGTCGGCGGCGCCGAGGTGCTGGTACAGGCCGATCGCGTTGGTGCTGGTGCACTGCGGCTCGGTGAACGTGATCATCGTCGGCGACGTCGACAGCAGGCTCTGATCGCACAGCTTGCCCGACTGGCCGGTCTGCAGCATGAACGCCGCGTTGTCGGGCGTGAACGCCGGGTCGTACTGCGCAGCCGCCGGGATCGCGCGGTCCTGCACGAGGTCGATCACCGTCGCCCGGTAGGGGTTCACGCCGGCGCCGCCGCCGTGGGCCACGTAGCGACCGTCGGCGGAGCCGCGGGTCCAGTACGCCGACGAGTACGTGTTCTCGCGCAAGATGCGGAGCGCGGCGGTCGGCTCGGCGGCGTCCCAGCCGGTCGACCAGGCCTGGGCGGTGGGCCCAGGGTAGCTGGTCAGGCACTGGCGCGGCCCGGCGGCGCCGGCGCAGCCGAACATGTCGAGACCGGCCTCGAGGTTGCGCGCCCGCCAGCCCTCGAGCCGCTCGGTCGCGATGTGGGTCGCGACCTCGGGGGAGATCGACGGCGTGCAGGTGCCCGGCGGCAGGTCGGCGGGCACCACCAGGTCGACCTGGGGCAGGCCGCGGGCGAACCACTCGGCGACGATGTCGAACTCCTCCTGGGTGTAGGCCGGCACGCCGCCGCGCGGCATCAGGACCTGGTCCTTGAAGAAGCCGAACTGGGTCGGGCCGTCGGCGCCGTAGGCCAGGTTGAAGACGTAGCGGAACCACTCCTTGTCGGCGGCGGTGGCGTAGACGCCGGCCTTCTCCGGCGCCCAGCCCGAGGTGGTATCGCCGGGGCGATCGCGCAGGCAGTCGACGATGGTCGCCGCCTCGGCCTCGGTGGTCGGCATGACGTTGCTGAAGCACGACCCGACCGCGACCACGGTCTCGGTCGCCCACGCGTGCATGCGGGTACGCGACAGCGCGTGGCAGCGATCGCAGGTCTTGGCCGAGCCCTCGCCCATCAGCGCCGAGGCCTGCATGGCCAGGGTCGCGTCGTCGAGCGCGACCGGGTTGCGCAGCGCGGGGATGACCCAGGCGTCGGGCGGGGTGTCGACCGCGGCGTCGGCGGGCTGGGCGTCCACCGGGGTGTCGCCACCCCCGCCGCATCCGGCCAGCGCGATCGAGAGCAGGGCGCAGGACACCGCGGCGCGACCGAACATGGCCAGGAGCGTGCGACGATCCGTCCACGCTGTCGAGGTGGGGCGGTGTAGTTACCCGACGACGGTGCTTGCGAGATCGGTCACGTCGCCGGCGCGGCGGGCGGACCGAGCCAGGCCAGCGCGGCCTCGACGTCGCCGGCCCACTTGATCAGCCTGCGGTGCTCGGGCCGGAGCAGGCCGGCGTCGACCGCATGATCGAGGAACTCGAAGAGCCGACAGTAGTAGCGGTCGACGTCGACGATCACGATCGGCTTGTGGTGCTGACCGAGCTGGGCCGCGGTCAGGGCCTCGAACAGCTCGTCGAGGGTGCCGAAGCCACCCGGCAGGGTGACGAAGCCGTCGGCCAGCTCGAACATCCGCTGCTTGCGCGCGGCCATGGTCTGCACCACCTCGAGCCTGGTGAGCGCGCGGTGGGCCAGCTCGCGCTCGAGCATCTCGTGGGGGATGACGCCGATGACCTCGCCACCGCCGGCCAGCGCCGCGTCGGCCAGGGCCGCCATCAGCCCGACCCCGGCGCCGCCGTAGACCAGGCCCCAGCCGCGGGCGGCCAGCCCGGCGCCGAGCGCGATCGTCGCCGCGGTCAGGCCGGGGCGGTGGCCGGGCGCAGACGCGAGGAACGCGGTGATTCGCCACGGGGTCATCGGCCCAGCGACTGTGCCATGATCGCCGCGTGACCGTCGCCCCGCCGAGCTGGCGCTACCATCCGTTCAGCGAGCTGACCGTCGACGAGCTGTACCGGATCATGGCGCTGCGCCAGCGGGTGTTCGTGGTCGAGCAGGCCTGCGCCTACCTCGACGCCGACGGCTGGGATCACCACGCCGATCACCTGTGGCTCGACGACGGCGACGCGGCGGTCGCGTGCCTGCGCTCGTTCGCGCCCGGGATCCGCCACGCCGAGGCCAGCCTCGGTCGGGTCGTGACCGCGCCCGAGAAGCGCGGCACCGGCCTCGGTCACGCCCTGGTCGCCGAGGGCCTGGTCCGGCTCGAGGCCGCGCACGGGCCGGTGCCGGTCCGGATCTCGGCCCAGGCCTACCTCGAGCGCTTCTACCGCCAGCACGACTTCGAGCGGCTGTCGGCCGACTACGACGAGGACGGCATCCCGCACCTCGCCATGGTTCGACCCGTCCGCCGGTGACCGCGCCGACTTGCGCGCGGCCCCTGGTCGTGATCCGATGCTGCGGCTCGCCCGTTCGGGCAGTGCCGCCAGCTCGGCGGACTCGACTCACCTGGCACGAAAGGACACGGACATGCGCATCGTCGGACTGGCCCTCGCTCTCGCCCTCGCGGTTCCCACCCTCGCCGGCAGCACCGGCTGCGGCGGCAAGAAGGACGTCAAGGCGCCCACCGTCACCCTCTATGATCGCCTCGGCCAGAAGCCGGCGATCGAGGTCGTCACCGACAAGTTCCTGGCCAACGTCGTGGCCGACAGCCGGATCAACGCGGCGTTCGCCCACCTCGACGCCGACGGCGTTGCCCACCTGCGGACCATGCTCGTCGATCAGATCTGCTCGGCGACCGGCGGCCCGTGCGAGTACAAGGGCAAGTCGATGCGGGAGGCCCACGCCGGCATGGGCATCACCGAGGATCAGTTCAACGCCCTGGTCGAGGATCTGATCCACGCCCTCGACGATGCCGGGGTCCAGCCCGCCGATCGCGACGCGCTGATCGGCGCGCTCGGCGGCATGAAGGGCGACATCGTCGGCCTCTGACTCGATCTCGCCGGGCCGCCCGACCGGCGGCGCGCCTACTCGATGCGCAGCGAGCGCTCGAGCTCTTCCGGGTTCGACGACGCGTAGATCGCGGTCCCCATCGAGATCAGCCCGGCGTTGACCAGATCGAGCAGGTGCTGGTCGAAGAGCTGCATCGAGTACAGGTCGCGGCCCTTGCGGATCAGCTCGGGGATGTCGATCAGCCGGCCCGGGGTGCGCACGCACTCGCGGATCGTGCGGGTCACCCGCAGGATCTCGACCGCGGGCAGCCGGCGCCGGCCCTCCTTGGCCACCAGCAGCCGCAGCGACACCACCGCCTGCAGGCAGTCGCCGAGCCGCTCGCGGACCACGTCCTGGGCGTCGGGCTCGAACAGGCCGATGTAGCGCTGGACCGTCGACACCGCGTCGGGGGTGTGGATCGCCGAGATCACCAGGTGGCCGGTCTCGGCCGCCTTGAGGCAGGTCGCGGCGGTCTCGCGATCGCGGATCTCGCCGACCATGATGACGTCGGGATCCTGGCGGAGCGCGGCGACCAGCGCGTCCTTGAAGCTCTCGGTGTCGCTGCCGACCTCGCGCTGGATGATCATGCACTTGCCGGGCTCGTGCAGGAACTCGATCGGATCCTCGATCGTGATGATGTGTGCGTGGCGGGTGTCGTTGATGTAGCGCAGCATCGCCGCGATGGTCGTGGTCTTGCCGTTGCCGGTGGAGCCAGTGACCAGGATCAGGCCGCGCCGGGTGTCGGCGATCTCGGCCAGCACCGGCGGCAGGTTGAGCTGCTCGACGGTCTGGACCTGGATCGGGATGAGGCGCATCACGATGCCGACCGCGCCGCGCTGGCGGAAGATCGACGCGCGGAATCGGCCTCGCGAGGCCAGCGCGTAGGAGACGTCGATCTCGCCGAACGTGCGGGTGAAGTCGACCGTGTTGCCGCGCTCCTCGAGGATCATCCGGGCGATGGCCTCGGTGTCGGCCGCGGTCAGCGGCGCGACCTTGATGGCCCCGAGCAGCTCGCCGTGCAGGCGGTAGTGGGGGGGATAGCCGACCTCGAAGTGGATGTCCGAGACCCCGCGCTCGATGCCGAACGCGAGCAGCTTGTTGAAGGTCGGCTTGTCCATCGCCATTCGAGAACCTCGACCGCCGGTGCAACAGGGCGGGGATCTGCACGACTCTATCATCGCGTCCGCGACCCGCGCGTGGGCGGGGCGCACCAACTGGGTCGTGCCCGGGGTACCGCCGAGATCCGGCCGCGGGTCATGCTACGTTCGGGTAGGTTCGGGGTACTTCGGGGTCGCACGGGACGCAGAAGGCCCCAAGGTCGAGCTGCTCATGTCCAGAGGCCGCCAGCCTTTCACCGTCGCGGTCGATCACCAGCCCGCGCTGGACGTGGTCACCGTCAGCGGGGTGATCGACGAGGCCGCCGACCTCGAGCCGCTGCGCGCCCTGGCCGCCCCGAACCTCGAGCTCGATCTGCGCGGGATCCAGCGGATCAACTCGTCCGGGGTTCGGGCCTGGATCGACTTCGTGCGCGCGGTGCCGGCGACCGTGGGGCTGCGGTTCGTCCGCTGCCCGCCAGCGATCATCGATCAGTGCAACATGGTGCTTGGCTTTCTCGGCCACGGCCGGCTCGAGTCGTTCTACGCGCCGCTGACCTGCCGGGAGTGCGACGAGCAGGTCGAGCAGCTGTTCACCACCGCCGCGCTCAAGGCCGGGTGCGGCACGTTGCCGCCGACGCCGTGCCCGCGCTGCCGGCGACCGATGGCGATCGACGATCTCGAGGACCAGTACCTCCTGTTCGTCCGCGATTGCGCGTGATTGGCGGGGCCGTCGAGGTCGGTGGCGCGAGCCGCCCGGCCACCGGTCAACCTGGGTAGCGACGAACCCAGCTGTCGCTGGACCCGGAACGGACGATTCCCGGGACACAACCCAGGTGTCTCGTCTGGTCGAAGCCCGCGGTCATCGGTGGGCACGGCCGACGACAGCTCTCGTCCGGAGGAAGACATGTCTCGCTCACTCGTCCAACGTCTCTCGTGTGCATCGGCGCTCGCGCTGGCGCTGGCGCTGGTCGCCGGTCGCGCCAACGCGAACGTGAACATCAACCCCAGCGGCGGGGTCCTGCCCGACGGCTCGCTGCGGATCACGGTCGCGGACGACACGGCCGTGCAGATCCACCTCGGCGCCGTGCCCCAGCTGGCGCGCCCGACCGGGCTGCTCGTGGCCCGTGGCAGCGACATGTGGGGCCTGGGCGGGGTGCAGGGCGCCCACGCGCTGGTGCCGGTGTCGCAGAGCGCGGTCGCCGGCGCCGGCTCGGTGGCCTCGCCGTACCAGGTCATCACCAAGGTGTCGAACGGCCAGGGGCTGATCGTGACGATGGCGGTGGCCTACGTCGCGCCGTCCGGGTTCGTCGACTTCGACGTCGTGGTCACCCCGCCGGCCGGCAACGCCCTGCCGATCAAGCTCTACCACCTGCTCGACACCGCCCTCGGCGGCGACACCACCGGCGCGGCCATGCGCCAGCCGGCGACCGGCGTGCCCAGCGTCATCGGCGTGCACCGAGCCGAGCTGTACGGCGCGTTCATCGCGTCGAGCCCGATGTGGTCGCACTACTACTCGGGCCAGCAGGACCTGCCGTTCCGGTCGATCGCCGGCGCCGGCAACTTCATCGACTGGATCGATCCGCGCGTCGACGCCGACAACGCGGTCGGCATCGAGTGGGACTTCGGCGCGATCTCCAGCCCGCGCACCTTGCACTACCGGCTGGCGGTGGTCGCGTCTGCGGCGCCGAGCTGCGGCGACGGCGCGGCGACCGGGATCGAGAGCTGCGACGACGGCAACGTCGCCGCCGGCGATGGCTGCGACAAGCAGTGCCAGGTCGAGGCGACCTGGGCGTGCGGCGGGAGCCCGTCGCAGTGCGTCCAGGGGCCGGTGTGCGGCGACGGCGTCCGCGCCGGGGTCGAGGCCTGCGACGACGGCGGCGTGGTGCCCGGCGACGGCTGCGCCGACGACTGCACGGTCGAGGTCGGCTGGGGCTGCCAGGGCTCGCCCTCGGCGTGCACGCCGACCTGTGGTGACGGTGTCCGCACCGGAGTCGAGGACTGCGACGATGGCGGCCGCGCCAACGGCGACGGTTGCTCGGCGAGCTGCGGGGTCGAGGGCGGCTGGGAGTGCTCGACCGCTGGCGCCGCCTGCACCCCGGTGTGCGGCGACGGCGTGATCCTCGGCGACGAGGCCTGCGACGACGGCAACGCCGTCGGTGGCGACGGCTGCTCGCAGCGCTGCGTCGGCGAACCCGGCTGGGCGTGCGCGGGCACGCCGTCAGTGTGTACGTCGAGGGCGAGCCCTGGCAGCCCCAGCCG
>JAYVSF010000728.1:0-10484 GCA_043775605.1 Myxococcales bacterium | reverse complement strand
ACCGTGACACCGAGCTGGTCGCGCGCTGCCCGGGCGAGCCGGCCTGCCAGGTCACGGCCGCGACCCTCACCCTCGAGCTGCCGCTGTCCGCGCCCGGCGTCTACCGCGTGCTGGTCCTGTCGAGCGCGCGGCCGATCCCGGCGCCTGGCCCCGACGGCCTCGATCGCGACCGCCTCGACGCGCAGTCGGCCGGGGTCACGGTCGAGAGCACCACGCAAGTCACCATCCGCGGCTGACGCCAGCGCGGCCTCGATCGAACATCGCGAGATGGCTGTGAATCAGCGCGGCTGCCGCGGCTTGCCAGGCGTCCGCCGTCCGATCGGCCGCCCCAGGACGTCTGACGAGATGTGACCACCCCTTCCGATCTCCGCGCCTCCGAGCTGCGGGCGACGATCCGCTCCGCCGGCCCGCTCGCCGACACCGCGCAATCTCCGCCGACACCCGAGCCGGGCGCCGCTGCCGAGCGCGACATCGAAGCGGCGCTTGACGCCGGTGACCACCGCCACGCGTTGACCCGAGCGATGCGCCATCACGGCGACGCCGTCTATCACTACTGTCGGCGCATGGTCGGCGACGTGATGGCGCCTGACCTCCAGCAGCAGGTGTTCATCGACGTCCATCGCTGCTTCCCCACGTTCGGCCGCCGATCGTCGGTGCGGACGTGGATCTTCACGATCGCGCGGAACCGTTGCGTCGATGCGCTGCGCAGGCAGGGCCGGCGACGGGCGCGCGAGGACTCCTCGTCGCCCGACCCCGACGAGGTCCCGGACCCGGCCGCCGACGCCCGCACCCTGCTCGACGAGGAGCAGCGGCTGGCGACCTTGCGCGGATGTATCGACCAGCTCGCGCCCGCCACCCGCAGCGCGGTTCTCCTGCGCTACCAGGAGGGCCTGAGCTACGAAACCATGGCCACCATGTTCGAGGAGCCCGCCGACACGATCGGCAAGCGCGTGTCGCGCGCGCTGGTCGCCCTGCGGACCTGTGTCGAACGTCGCGCCGGAGCTCAGCCATGACCTGCGATCACCTGATCCGCGAGGGGCTGCTCGCCCGAGAGCTCGGCCGCCCCGATGACCACGTCTCGACCTGCGCCGACTGTCAGGCCGAGCTTCCGCGCTACCGCTTCGTCGCCGACATCTCGCGGTTGGTCGCGCTGTCGCCGTCGCCGCCGGGCTGGGAGCGCCGGGTCTGGGCGCAGATCGACCGGCTGGAGCGCCCGCGCTGGCGACGCGGGCTGGCCCGCGCCTTCGGTTCGGGCCGGTGGATCCTCGCACCCGCCTTGGTCGTGGTCGCCGTCCTGGCGATCGTTCTCAGCCGGGCACCATCGCAGTCGATCCGGCTGGCGCTCGACCTCGAGCGGCGACCGTCGGCAACCGGTACGCTCGCACGCTCGGTGACGGCGACCGTCGGCGACCAGATCACGGCTCACGCCCGCGGCGCGGCGGCGCTGTGGGTCTACCGGGCGACCGACAACCTGCTGGCCCGCTGCCAGGGCGACCCGGAGTGCCGGACGACTCGCGGTGGGCTCGAACTCACCTTCGTCGTCGCCGTGGCGGGCCGGTACCGGGTCCTCGGCCTCGCCGGCCCGGGCGCCGCCGAAGTGACCCCCACAGGGGACTTCGATCGCGATGTCTTGAGCGCGCGCGGTCGAGGGGCGCGCCTCGAGCTACGCGCCGTCGACGTCGCCGCCGCGCCGTGAGACAGGCCCCGCGGGGCCGGCTATCGTCATCGGGCTGTTCGATCGGCTGCGCGCGCGGCGTCACGACCGAGCAAGGAGCCCCATGCCCGCTCGCAAGGTCTCGATCCACATCGGCGTCAACGCGGTCGACCCGGCCGCGTATCCGGTGCAGCCGGTGCGGTTGCAGGCCGCCGAGTCCGACGCCGCCGCGATGCTCAAGCTCGCCGTCGGCGCCGGCCTGTCCGCAACCTCTCTGGTGGGCGCGGCCGCGACCCGCCAGGCGGTGATCGAGGCGTTCGAGTGCGCCGCCGAGCAACTCGACGCCGGTGACCTGCTCGTGGTCACGTTCTCGGGCCACGGCGCCACGTTCGAGGACGCACCGGAGGGGACGTCCGTGCCGCGCCCGTTGGGTGCCGTGAACCGCATCCCGGGCGACGAGCCGCGCGATCAGTCCTGGTGCCTGCGCGATGGCGTGCTGATCGACGACGACCTGTACTTGCTGCTGTGCAAGTTCCGGCGGGGAGTGCGCATCTACGTGCTGAGCGATAGCTGCTACAGCGGCACGATCCTCCGCCTCGAGGCAGCCGACGCCGCAAACGAGCCGACGCGCCGCGACGCCGAGTTCGCGGCCGCCCCGGCCGCCCCCGCCGACCCGGCCGAGGTGAAGGCCAGCGTGCTGCTGAGCGCCGGCGCCCGGGACACCGAGTTCACGTACACGACGGTCCGCCGCGGCGCGTTCACCGGTGCCGTGCTCGCGGCGTGGGATCACGGCCGCTTCACGGGCGATGTGCGCCAGTTCCATGCCGCCATCCAGGAGCGCAGCGACCCGGGCCAGGTGCCCGCGCTGGTCCGCTACGGACGGACGGACGAGAGCTTCGAGACGTCGCGGCCGTTCGGCGCCGGTCCGGTGCCCCTGGGCGATCTGCCACGTATCGACGGGCCGGATGCGGGCACGGCCGACGTCGCGAGCGCCGCACCGGTGCCGGGGACTCCACCGGCGGCGAGCGACCCTTCCGATCCGGTGGTCTCGGTCGAGCCCGGCCGCGGGCTGGTCCCGCCGATGGTCGTCCATCTCTGCTGGCACCAGCGGCCGACCACAAGCCCGGACTGCGCCACCATCGCGCGTGAGCTGTACGAGTTCCTGCACCGCCCGCTCGCCGACGATCCGGTCCAGCGGCCCGGCCTCGAGATCCCGGTGCAGTACGGCCGCAACCTCGGCGGCCTGCTCGACGCGCTGGTCGCCGGCACCGAACCGCCCGCCGACGCGCGCGTGGTCGTCATGATCCTCGACGCGGCGGCCTACAACGCGCCGATCATCCGCCGGTTCATCGAGCGCGCCATGGCGCGCTGGTCCGATCCCGAGGGCACAGCCACTGCGCGCGGCGAGGTCTTCCTGCCGATCGTCCTCGACAGGCGGTGGCACGCCAACCTGAGCGGCGCGGCGGTGACCACGCTCGCCGGGATTACGGTCGGGGTTGGCGAGGCCGATCCGGCGACCCGATGCTGGCGGCTCGGCTCGGATGTCGCGGTCGTCGTCGGCCGCGCGCTCCTCCGCCGCCATGCCGGCGGCGCGGCGGCCAAGCCGAAGGTCTTCCTGAGCCACACCAAGGCCGACGGCGCCACGCTCGCCCGCCAGCTCGCCGCGCACTTCAAGAATCAGACCCGGATCGAGGCCTGGTTCGACGTGACCGACGTCGAACGGGGCGCCGAGCTGACGTCCCAGCTCGAGGCCGCGGCCGGTCAGGGCGTGCTGGTCGTGATCCGCACCGATCACTACTCCGAGAGCCCGTGGTGTGGGCTCGAGCTCCTGGCCGCCAAGCGGATTCGCATCCCGATCGTGACGGTGCTGGCCACCGCCGACGGCGAGCCCACGACCTCGGCCTACAGCGGCAACCACCGCACCTTGACCTGGAGCGAGGGTCGCGAGTGGGACGTGGTCGCGCGTTGCGTGCAGGAGTGGTTGCGCGCCCATCACTTCGTGGCCCACGCCACCGGCGCGCTCGCCAGCGCCGGCCTGCCCGCCGACGCCCGGACGATCCCCCGTCGGCCCGAGCTGTTCGATCTGACCACCACGCCGGGCGCCCCTGGACGCAACCTCATCGTCTATCCCGATCCGCCGCTGGCCGAGGACGAGACCGCGGTGCTGCGCGCCGCGCAACCCTCGCTGCGCCTGGTCACCCCCAACACCATGCTAGGGCGGGTGCTGCTCGCCAACGATCCGCGCCCGCCGCTCGCCGGTCACGAACTCGCGTTCTCGCTGTCGGCGGCGGAGGACCTGCCCGAGCTGACCGGGACGCCCGACGGGTCTGGCCTCACCCAGCAGCACCTCGACGACGTCGTCTACACCATCGTCCTCACCACGCTGCACTCGGGCGCCCGCATCGCGTACGGGGGTGACTTCCGCAAGGCGCGCGGCTACGCGGCGCAGCTCTCCGACCTGCACCGCGCCCGTCGTCGCCTCGGCATCGGCCTATGCTCGCAGCTGGTCTGCTTCGTCGACGAGGAGGGCGAGCGCACCGGCGACGCCCTTGTCGAGTACGAGCCCGCCACCATCGCGGGCTTGCCCGGCGCGGCATCCTATCCCCCGGCGATCCGCGACACGCTGTGGCGGATGGCGATGCGGCACGCGATGGCCGCGCGCTGCACCGGCCGCATCATGGCCGGCGGCCAGGCCCGCGCCGCCACGGTAGACCAGGGGCCGGGCTACCTCGGTCCGTGGCCCGGCCTGCTCGAGGAGGCCGTCACCACGCTGCGCGCGGGCAAGGGCCTCTACCTCCTCGGCGCCTTCGGCGGCTTCACCGGCGCGCTGACCCGCATGCTGATCCGCAGGCAGGTGCCATCTGAATTCACGACCCCGACCGACTCCGGCTCGCGGCTGGCCCTGGTGGCCTCCGCGCTCGACCTCGCCCGCGCCCGCCTGGTGACCGCCGACAACCGCGCGATGCTGCTCGGCAACGACGACGCCACCTTCGCCGGCGTCGCCCAGCTCGCACAGGACGTCCTCGACCGCTGGCGGCGCTTCCACGACGGTGATGGGACGGCCTGGCGCAACGGCCTCGACGTCGGCGAGAACCTGCGCTTGTTCCGCGCCACCGACCGGACCGAGATCGCGCACCTCGTCTTCCAGGGGCTGCGTCGAATCGCTCGCGACTCGAACGCGGGCTCGGCTACCGTCGGTGCGCCTGCGCTCGACCTCGCCCTGTACCACGGCGACATCGCGTCGGTGCCCGGCGTCGACGGCTATGCGGTCACGACGACACCCGGCGTGCCCAACGTTGGCGCGATGGCCGCGCTCGACGCCGCGATGAGCGGCCGGCTGGCCCGCGATGCGGCCTCGACGCCGCCCCGCGCCCACATCACCAGCGTGCCGGTCCAGACCGATATCCTGGCCGGGCACCACGCGTTCGTGGTCCGCGTCGACCTGCCCGCCGCCGGCGGCGTCCCAGCCGCCCACATGGTGGCCCTGTCGGCCGAGCTTGCCCGCGAGGCCGACCGGCTCGGCATCAGCACGATCGCCGCGGCGCCGATCGCGACCACGATGGGGCTGACCGCGGCGGCCTCGGTCCAGGCCATGATCGCCGGTGTGCGCGCCGGCCGCGGCGCCAGCGGCTACCCTGCGTCGCTGGTGGTGTGCGAGGTCGACCGCGCCCGCTACGAGGCGATCCGCAAGGATCTCGAGGCCGCCGGCGTGACCGTCCGCGAACTGCGGGCCGGTCCCGTGCCCGCCAGCCGCGCCGACGCGGTCGTGGTCCACGCCAACGTCGCCCTCGACGACATCGGCGATGCCCACCTCTCGCTCACCGTGTACGCGCCCGACGCCGACGCCGCGGTCGTTCCCCACGACGTCGTCTCGGTGCCAGCGGCGACCTGGCGGGCCCTGCGCACGCGACCAGCTACGTTCGCCGCTTCGATCGCCACTGGCCAGGACCTGTGGCAACTCCTCCGCCCGCGGATGCGCCAGTTGCTCGAGCGCCACGCCGACCGCCGCCTGCTGCTGGTCGCCAACGCGCTTGCCTCCGGCCTGCCCTGGGAGCTACTCGCCACCGACACCGAGGCCACCGCCGCCACTCGCGGCGGCCTGATCCGCCGGGCCGCGCTGTCCGGCGACTTTCGCCCTCCCGCCGAGCGCGCCACTACCGATGCCACGCTGCGTGTCCTGCTGATCGTCGATCCGACCGGCAACCTGCCCGGCGCTGCCGCCGAGGGCCTGGCCGTCGAGCAGTCGCTGAAGGGCCGCCCCGACGTCGCCGTCACGGTCCTGCGCGGCGGCGACGCGACCCTGGACCGGGTCACCCACGAACTGCGCGACGGCTTTCACGACGTTCTCCACTACGCCGGCCACGCCTACTTCGACGCGGCCACGCCCGCGCGCAGCGGACTCATCCTTGCCAACCGCGCCCGCCTCACCGGCCCCGACCTCGCCGCCATCACCGACGGCGCGCGGGCCACCCTCCCCCGCCTCATCGTCCTCGGCGCCTGCGAGAGTTCGCGCCTGCGAGGCGGTGGCGACGGCGACGACGACTCCCCAGCCAGCCCCGCCACCGCCACGCCCGGGGTCGGAGCCGCCTCGGCGAGCCCCGCCAGCGCCGCCCCATCCGAGCGCATCGACGACCTGCCCCTCGCCGAAGTCCTCCTCCGCGCCGGCGTCGCCACCCTGGTCGGCACCTTCTTCCCCGTCGGCGACAACGCCGCCCGCTCCTTCGCCTCCAGCTTCCACGCCCACCTCGCTCAGGGCAAATCCGTCGGCGACGCCGTCCGCGCCGGCCGCGCCGCCCTCCACACCGCCCGCCACCCCGACTGGGGCAACTTCCTCCTCTACGGCGACGACACCCTGACCCTGTAGATCGGCGAGTCGTTCGCGTCGCAACTCGACGGGCTCGCCATCCAGATCCTGTTGGACTCGCAAGGACTCGGGCGTCGCGTCGGCGTTCGCGGACGCCGGAGCCGCGACCGCACTGGGCGCAGCTCTCGAGGATGCGAGCATCGACCAGTCGGTACAACTCCAACTCGGCGCGTTGAGGATCTCCGGAGTCGGTGTTCGATCGCCGAGCGCTGTGTCGTCTGGATGTGCGTGAGCAACCGTGCCGGTCGCCTTCGCCCGCCTGCGTGCGCTCGCGCCGACGACAAGGATGCACCGTGAGCCACCATTCCGACCCCGTCGAGTCCGACCCGCGCGTTCCCGTGCAGGTTCACCTCGCGTTCGATCCGTCCGACTCCAGTGCCCAGGCGGTTGCCGATCGCCTTGCCCAAGCGTTCTCCAACGGTGGCCACGACCCCACCGCCCCCGCGCTGCGGATCCCGGTCCACCGCTGGCCAACGTCGCTGGGCTACCCTGTCCGACGCCACCCGGCCGATGCCCGCACCCTGGTCGAGCGGCTGGCCGATGCGGCGCTATCGGTCGTCGTGCTCCTGGTCGACCATCACATGATCGGGCTCGAGACCCTCGACGACGAGGACACGCAGCGTCCGGCCTCGGTGTCGTCGTGGGCGGAGCTGGTGGCGACGCTCGACGCTGCCACCGGGCCGGACATCCTGGTGATTCCGGTGGCGATCGTTCCGGCCGCCGTCCGCTGCTTCCCGAAAGCCGGCCAGGCCGTGCGCCCGTTCCTCGATGCCGGCGACCGGGCCCTGCAGGTCGTCTACAACCGGGTCGCGCACGAACTCGCACGCCGGCTTCGACCCGGATCTCCGCAAGACGCCCCGGAGACGCCACCGATACAGGTGTTCCTGAGCCACGCGAAGAGTGACGGCTTGGGGATCGCAAAGGCCCTCCAGACCCACTTCGCTCTCGAAGAGTCGATGTGCACCTTCTACGACCACGTCGATCTCGCCGCCGGCGGCGACTGGCAGACCGATCTCCTTTCCGCCGCCGGGCGTGATGTCCTGCTCGTGCTGTGGAGCGACCTGTACAGCAGCCGGGCGTGGTGCCGACGCGAACTGCTCGCCGCCCGGCGCGCCGAGATCGGGGTCGTGGTCGTGAGCCTTGCGGCCAGCTTCGAGCCGTGGAGCGTCCCTCTGCTCGGGAATAGCCCAGTCGTCCGGTGGGTCGGCCCGGAGAGCTGCGGGACGATCGCCGAGGTCGTGGTCCGTGAGGCCCTGCGGGTCGGTCACGCGCGCAAGGTCCTGGAGCGCGTGCGCCAGCCCGACGAGCGCGTCTTCGTCCATCGCCCCGATCCGTGGTTGCTCCTGTGGGCTCAGCTCGACCCTGTGCGGCCGCTGCGCCCGGGCATGAGCGCGCTGTACCCTGACCCGCCGCTGGGACCGGACATGGTCCGTCACCTCGGCACGCTGTTCCCGCACACGAGGCTCGTGTCGCCGTCGACCCGCGTCGCCCCGCCCGAGCGCCTGTTCCAGGTCGCTCTGTCTGTCTCCGAGAGCCTGGACGGCGCGGCGTTCGGCGTGACCCCCACCGCCGTCCAGGCTGTCGCGGCGGAGGTGACTCGGGCCCTGTTGCACCATCGCCACACGCTCCGGTATGGCGGGTCCCTGACCTACCCCGGCGAGAAGGACGAAAACGCCGTCACGCGCCTGATGGCCATGGTCCAGGACCTGGCCGACCGAGATGAGGCCCCGGTTCCACTGAAGAACATCGTGCCCTGGCCGCTCTCGGAGACGATCACCCCCGAGCTCCGGTCGCGATACGTCGGAATCGCCAAGTTCCAGCTCCTGCCGGCGCCGCCGGGCGTGCCCGCCGTCTCGCCTGCCGAGGAGACGGTGCGCAAGACGTTCTGGAAGCCCACCACACCAGCGTGGCGCGAGGCCTGGACGCTCGGCCTCACCGCGATGCGCGAGAAACTACGCAGCCAGAGCGATGTGCGCGTCAGCGTCGGTGGAAAGCTCGACGGCTACGCGGGCGGCTGGCCAGGCGTGCTCGAGGAGCTGCTGATCTCGCTCGGCACGAACCAGCCCACCTTTCTGCTGGGTGGCTTCGGCGGCGCCACGCGCGCCGTCGCCGACGTGCTGCTCGGGCGCGACCGGCCGGAGTTGACGGCCGCGTGGCATGGCCGAGACCCGGCCATCGCCGCGTGGCAGCGGGAGTATGATCCGACTGGGGCGCGGTGGACCACGTATGTCGCGACGGTGCAGGCCCGGGCCGGGCAGCCGTTGGACTCGACCCTGCAGAACGGGCTCGACCATGACGACAACCTCGCGCTCATCCGCGAGCAGAGCATCGATCGGATCGTGGAGCTGATCCTCAAGGGGCTGCGCGTCCTCGGCTCTCGCCCGGACCAAGACGGCCAAGACCTGTAGGCCCATCGCCAACTGTTCGATCGTGTGCGGCCGAGCGTCTACTGCTCGGAGAGGCTATCGTCGGCGATAACCGCCGCCGAGCCTCGGGGAGGGAGAACGTCATGACCAAACGCATCGTAGCGATCACGCTGGCGATTCTGACCGGGTTCTACTCGGCCGCGATCTCCAACGTCGAACTGGGGGGCCAGACCTTCACCTATCGGCCGGCGCGCCGGATCGGGGCCGACGTCTCGTTCCGAGGCGCGGCGCGGGCCTTCGGGACGATGCGCTTCGTCCTCCGGGTAGGCGGCGTCGCCTTCAGCGCGGTCGCGAGCCCGTCCGGGCCGGCGCCGACGAGCGTGAACCTGACCTACGACGCCAGCGCCGAGGACGGACGCCGGGTGCGGGTCACCCTCGATGGCACCGACTACGACCTCGAGGCGCCGGACTGGATCGCCGTGCCCACTGCGCGCTGGGCCAAGCAGGACACGATCGAACTGGTGACGGCGTTTGGCGAACTCGACGAGCCGCTGACGCGGAAAGAGCGCAAGTGCATGTTCGTGTTCAACTACGCCGCCGCCTTCGAGGACACCCTGGCCGGCCTCCGGCTGATGCAAGCGGACCTGATCGCGATGAGCGACGCGTATGGCGACCTGTTCCACGATGGCGGGGCGTACGTGCTCGGCCAAGGCGAGACCGCGCCGACGGCGACGGACGTGCAGCGGCGCGCCCTGCTCCGGGCGAAGACGTTCGCCAAGCTCGCAGGTCATTTCAAGTCCTACATCTTCAGCGACACCGGGACGGACATCGAGTTCGCGACTGTGGATCACCGGATCGCGTTCCGCGGTGGTCCAACGTACCGCCTCTGGAGCAACGGGGCCGACGTGCTCGGTGACGCCGGTCAGAAGTCGGTGATCGAACAGATCGTGGCGATGTCGCCCGCCGAGATGACGACCCGCGCTCGGGTCCTGCAGGCGAGCATCATCAAGGGGATCCGCGCGCTCAAGAGGACGGCTGCAGACGAGACGAGAGCGGTGAAGGAGATCAAACGCCTCGCCACCGAGGCCGCCAGCCCGCGCATCAGCCCGACCGCTCGGGCCGTGAGCCTCGCGAAGCTGACGATCGCCAGCCTGAGCCTGGAGGTCGTCTACCTGTCGGACGCTGACAATCCCCTATCTGATCCGGCGACCATCGCGTCGCTCAATCCCGAGGTCTATCGCGCGGCCGAGTCGGTCTCGCGGCTGGCGGCCTTCTACCGCTACGTTCGCCTCCAACACCCCGCGGCCTGGAAGCGCTTCATCAGGCAGATCGACAAGCTGCCGCCAACCACCCCGCGCGTGACGCTGCCGACGACGATGGCCAAGCCCTCGTGCGGCAGGGGCGACCATCGACCGGACGAGAGCAACTGAGCGACGATCGTGTCGTCTGCGTTCGTCAGCCACTGCTCGGCGGACAAGGTCTGGTTCCGGCGCCTGGCCCGCGCGTTCGACCGGGCCGGGGTCGCGGTCTGGGACTACCTGGGCGAGGAGCGCACGACCATTGGTGGGCCGCTCGACATCGAGCTCCGACAGATGATCGC
>JAYVSF010000727.1:0-11310 GCA_043775605.1 Myxococcales bacterium | reverse complement strand
GGTGGTGGCCTCGGCGCCGGCGACGTTCGTGACGTCGACCCGCTCGCCGTGGACGGTGGCGGTCAAGGCGATCGGCCCGTCGCCGGCCCAGTTGACGGCGCCGGCCGGCGAGGTGGTGGCCGAGCCGGTGGGCAGGCCGAGGTCGAGCCGCGGCGCCGCGCTGACCTGGCGGGGCCGTCCGGCCCACCGGACGACCGCGTCGAACGCGACGGTGCCGGTGGCGAAGCGGGTCGTCGACCGCCGGGCGACGGGCGCGCCGGTCTCGGGGTCGGCCCACACCTGCCACGCGCCGGCCGCGCCGCCGTCGATCGCGACCGGGACCACGACCCGGTAGCCCAGCACGCCGCGGTCGCCGATCAGCGGCAGGATCGCCAGAGCGCCCGGCACGCCGGCGGTGACGGTCGCCGGCGCGAGGTCGAGCTCGGCGACGGTGGCGAGGTAGGCCTGGGTCGCGACCTCGATCGGGCCGAGCCGGCGGCGCGGCAGGGCGATCGCGACGTCGGGCAGCGCCTCGGAGCCGATCACGAACAGCCGGTCGTGCTTGAACCGGAAGCTGACCTGGCCACCGACGACGGTGAGGCCGCCGTGGTGCTGGAAGAAGCCGATGGTGCGGAGGTCACCGTCGAGATCGTTGGCGGCGAGCTCGAAGTCGTCGGGGCGGGCGCCGGGCGCCAGCAGATCGAGGTGGGCGGCGAGGAAGGCCCGGGCGGCGGTCAGCGCGAGGGCGCCGTCGGCGACGCTGCCGGGGACGTCGATGCCGCGGCCCCAGATCCGGCTGGGCACGGCGGTGGCGGCGTCCCAGCTCGCCTGATCGAGCCCGGGGGCGGCGGCCTGCAGGCGCTGCCACGCGGCGGCGCGCAGGCCCGGCACCGACTGCCAGACCACGTCGGCGTGATCGCGCACCGGGCGCGGCAGCCCGGCGGCCGGCAGCGCCACGAGCTCGACGTCGTGGCTGCGGCGGGCCCGGGTCGACGACGACACCACCGCCTGGGCGCTCGACGCGCCGACGACGATGGCGAGCCAGGCGGCGGTGAGGCGGGTGCGGCGGAGCATCCCCGGCATCTTGACTCAGAACCGCGACCGGCGAGGGCGGATCCGACCTGACAGCCGGTGCCGGACCGGCCCGTGATCGCGGCCCCCCGGCCTCACAGGGTTGCCAAGAATCAACCCTGTGTCGTCGATCGATCGGGTCGGCACCGGCGTGCCGGTCCGATCTCGACATTCAACCCCGGCCCGAGCTGCGCTCGGATCCGCACAAGGTGTGCGCCGGCGCAACTGCGTCCGGTGGCTCGCGCCCGACCTGCTACGATGGCGGCGTGGGGGGGCCACACCCGAAGTTCGTGCGCTACGTCGCGCTCGGTGACAGCAGCACCGAGGGGCTCGACGACCCCGACGGCGCCGGCGGCTACCGGGGCTGGGCCGATCGGCTGGCCGAGCGGGTCGCCGGGTCGAGCCCGGGCCTGCTCTACGCCAACCTCGCGGTCCGCGGCCGCAGCGCCGGCGAGATCGCGGCGACCCAGCTCGGCCCGGCGCTGGCGATGCGGCCCGACCTGGCGACCGTCGTGGCGGGCATGAACGATCTGCTGCGCGGTAACTTCGATCCGGTCCGGATCGCGGGCGAGGTCGCGACGATGGTCCACGCGCTGGTCGACGCCGGCGCCGAGGTCGTCACCTTCACGATCCCCGACGTCTCGCGGCGGATGCGGGTCGGGCGCGCGCTGGCGGCGCGGACGGTCGCGCTCAACGCCGAGCTGCGCCGGGTCACAGGGTTGGCAGGCCCGAGCTGCGCGCGGAGCCTGGACGCCCGGCCCGGCGTCCACCTGCTCGACCTCGCCAGCTACGACCTCGCCCACGATCCGCGGATGTGGAGCGCCGATCGCCTGCACGGCAACCCCGACGGTCACGCCCGGATCGCGGCGACCCTCGCCCACCTGCTCGGGCTGCCCGACGGCGACGCGCGCTCGCTGACCGAGCGCCTACCGCCGCCGCCGCCGCGCCGGCGACGCGAGGTGGTCGCCGCCGACCTGGCCTGGGCCGCGCGCTACGTCGTGCCGTGGGCCTGGCGCCGGCTGCGCGGCAAGACCGCCGGAGACGGCCTGACCGCGAAGCGGCCGACCTTGACCCCGGTCGCGCGCAGCCGGCGAGCCTCGACGCCGTGACGGCGCGGCCGCGGTTTGCACGGCGCCCGCCGCTCGCGTAGCGTGATCATCGCAGGATGGCCGAGCTGCCGCAGAGCATCGGGGACTACCGGGTCGAGGCGCTGCTCGGCGAGGGTGGGATGGCCTGCGTCTACCGGGCCCGCCACACGCTGCTCGACACCGTCCACGCGATCAAGGTCCTCAAGCCCGAGTACCGCGAGAGCGCCGAGGCCCGCCGCCGGTTCCTCGACGAGGCCCGGATCCAGGCCAAGCACCTCGACCACCCGGGCATCGTCAAGGTCACGAACATCGTCGCCACCGCCGAGCACGCGGCGCTGGTGATGGAGCTGGTCGAGGGCGGCGGGCTCGAGGCCCGGCTCGCCGAGCTCAAGCAGCGGCCCGACGAGATCGTGCGGATCATGGTCGGCGTGCTCGACGCGGTCGGCCACGCCCACAAGGCCGGCATCATCCACCGCGACCTCAAGCCGACCAACGTGCTCCTGACCCGCAAGGGCGAGCACTGGCAGCCCAAGGTCGGCGACTTCGGCATCGCCAAGCTGGCGGTCGCGGCCGGCCAGGGCAAGAAGTCGACCCAGGGCGGCGCGCGGATGGGCACGCTCAGCTACATGAGCCCCGAGCAGATCCGCGGCGCCAAGGACGTGACCCCGCGGTCCGACATCTTCTCGCTCGGCGCGATGCTGTACGAGCTGGCCACCGGCGAGGCGCCGTTCGACGGCGACAGCGACTACGACGTGATGGACCAGATCGTCAACGGTCGGTTCCAGCCGCCGGAGCGGCGCTACGCCGGGATCCAGCCGCGGCTGGCGGCGGTGATCAAGCAGGCGCTCGAGGTCGACCCGGCCCGGCGGTTCGCGAGCTGCGAGGAGATGGCGGCGGCGCTGCGAGGCGCGGCCGACGCGCCGGCGACGACCGCGGCGACCGGTGCCAGCGCGATGGTGAGCGTGGGCGCGCCGCCCGCGACCGGTGGCGGCCGGCGCCTCTGGCTGGTCGCGGGGCTGGTCACGGCCGGCGCCGCGCTCGGCGGGCTCGCGGTGTACCTGGCCACCGCCGGCGCGCGCGCGCCAGGGCCCGCGGCCAAGGTCGCACCGGCGACGCCGGTCGCGCACGATGTCGCGATCGACGCCGGCGTCGCCGTCGCCGTCGACGTCGACGTCCCGGTGATCGACGCCGCCGAGCTCGCGGTCGCGGTCGACGACGTCGACGCGGGCGACCTGATGCTGGCCGACATCCCGGCCGCCGGCTCGGCCGACGACTCGGGCGACGGCTCGGACGACGCCCCCAAGCCCGCCCTCGACGACCTGCAGGTCGCGCCGCCGGCCAACCCGTGCATCGGCACCTGGACCCGGTCGGGCGTGCGCATCACGATCACCGCCGGCGACGGCCCGTGCGGGACCATGCGCTACTCACAGTGCCGGGGCACGCTGCGCCGCTGCACCTGGTCGGACGGCGGCCTGCGCGCGACGTTCATCTGTGTCGGCTCCGACCATACGTACACCGGCTCGATGAGGTTCGCCTGCACCGGCGACCGCGCGACCCAGGTCGACAAGACCGAGGGCTTCGCCACCGACACCAGCACGCTGCGCCGCCACTGACCCGTCATCGGTCGGGCCGCTCGATCCTCTGGCCCCTGGCGATCAGGCGTTGGGATCGATCTCCCAGGCGACGCGTGCGGCCGGATCGAGGCCAAGTGCGTGCGAATGCCGTCTTCAGGGGCGGGCGCCGGCGACCACCGCGAGGGCCTCGGCCCGGACCGCGCCGACCGCGGCGGCGAGGGCGAGCTGACCACGGGCCCGGACCAGGTTGTGGGCGCGGCGTGAGCGGAAGCGCGCCGGGTCCCAGCCGAAGTAGCGATCGTCGAAGACGTCGGTGGCGAAGCGTGCGGCCAGCTCGACGCATACGGTCTCGAGGCCGGTGACGATCGCGCGCCGCTCGTCGTCGCCGTACAGCGAGCCGGCGACCGCGCGCCAGCCGGCGATCGCGGCGGCGAAGATCGCGAGGTCGAAGCCGACGGCGCCGGCGTCCTCGCCGCGCGGGTTGCACCACGAGCGCATGGCGTCGCCGAGCTCGAACGCCAGGGTCTGGCGACCGAGGGTGTCGAGGTCGACCAGCGCGGCGCCGCGCGGCGGGGCCAGCGACGCGAACAGCAGGTTGGAGATCTTGAGATCGCCGTGGGCGTGGCGCCGGGGCAGCGCCGGCATCGGCGGCAACGATCGCGCGGCGTCGACGATCGCGTGGCCGACGTCGACGGCCTCGGCGCGCAGCGCGAGCTCGGCCTCGGGATCGGACGTCACCTCGGGGGTCATCGCCCAGGCGTCGGGATCGACCAGTCGCTCCGCCAGCCGCGCCAGGTGGGCCGCGGTGTCGTGGACCCCGGCCCGGGTGAACGCATAGTCGTGCTCGAGATCGGCGACCGCGCGGTGGAAGCGACCGACCAGCTCGCCGCCGGCGCGCGCGACCTCGGGATCGGGCACGGCCTGGACGGTGACACCGTCGACCCAGGTCAGCGCCCGCCAGGTCCGGCCGCCGGCGTCGACCACCCAGGCCCGACCGTCGACGGTCCGGATCAGCCGCGGCGTGATCAGGCCGTGGCCCGCGAGGTGCGCGGTGATGGCATCGAGGTCGAGGTTGACCTCGGCCGCGAACACCGGGTGCAGGCGCTGCAACACCGCCTCGGGCCGGCCCGCGCTCCGGACCGCGAAGGTCGCGTTGATCAAGCCGGCGGTCAGGGCCGCGATCTCGACGTCGCGGTGCCAGCCCCAGGCCGCCAGCACCTCCGTCGACGGCGGCGCGATCACGGGGTCGACGCCGCCTGAGGTCCCGACCGCAGGTCGGGCCGGGGTTTCCTCGGTTGAGGTAGGCCCCGGCTTCCTGCCGGGTCCGACCGATCGATCGAGAGGCTGGGCCGCTTCGTGCCCAGCCTCTCCCTCGGGAACGGCGTGACGCCGCCACCGCCGGGGACCCGGTCACCGAACGGCTTCGGCGGCTGCGCGCTGGCCGGCACCGGCGGTGGCGGCGGCACGATCCGCAGCAGCTTCAGGTCGAACACCACCGTGCCGCGCGGCTGGCCGGGCGCGCCCTTGAACGCCAGCGCCTCGGGCACCCACAGCCGCGAGGTCTGACCCGCGACCATGGTCTTGAGGCCGTCGGTCCAGCCCGGCAGCGCGCGCGACACCAGCAGCTTGATCGGCTCGCCACGGATCGCGGTGCTGTCGAACGCCCGGCCGCTCGCGGCCCAGCCAGTGTACTCGACCTCGACGACGTCGGTGTCGACCGGGTGGGCCGTGCCGGTGCCCGCGGTCAGCACCTGGTAGCGGACACCGGCCGCGGTGGTGAGCGCGTCGGCCGGCGGCGCGGCGACGTCGGCGGGTGCCGCCGGGATCGGGTGACCGGGCTGGATCGCGAGCAGCGACAGCTCGAGGCACAGCGTGCCCTCCGGCAGCCCGGGCTGATCCTCGACCAGCGGCTCGGCGCCGGCGGGCGCGGTCGCCACCGCCGCGCGCGGCAGCCAGATTCGCCGGCGCTCGCCGACCACCATCGCCGCCAGCGCCTCCTCGATGCCGGGCCACTCGCGGTACATCGGGGTCGACTTGGGCCGCTTGCGCAGCTCGCTCGAGTCGAAGATCCGGCCGAGGCTCGACCAGCCGGTGTAGTGGAACGTCACGCCGTCGTACGACCGCGGATGGACCTTGCCGGGGCCGGGCGTGACCACGACCGAGGCCAGGCCCGAGCGGCTGCGCTGCGCGGTCGCCGGGATCGCCGCGACGTCGGGCGGGGTCGCCGGCGCCGGCTCGAAGTCGATCAGCTCGACCTGGTAGACCGCGGTCTCGGCCGGCTCCTCGGGCTTGCCGAAGTACCCGACCTCGGGCGGGATCCACATCATCGCCCGCTCGCCCTTCTGCATCGTGGTCACCGCGACCGCGAACCCGGGCGCCATCATCGCCAGGCTCTGCTGCACCGGCCGGTGCCGGCTGCGGGTCGACAGGAAGGTGGCGCCATTGAGCCGCCAGCCGTCGAGGTTGATGGTGACGAGATCGTTGCGGCCGGGCCGCGCACCGGCGCCAGCGACCAGCCGCTTGAGCTTGACCACCGCGGCCGGGGCCTCGGGGATGCCGGTGATCGACTCGGCGTCGGCCGGCGGCGCGGCGACCGGCAGCGGTGCGGTCACCGTCGGCGTCGGGCTGCCGGCGAGCCGGCCTGGCCCGGTCGCGCGCGGAGCACCGTCGGCGACCGCGCCCACGTGCGCGCCCTTCGCGCGGCCCTTGCATCCGACGACCATGGAGCCGAGCGCCAGCGCCAGCGCCAGCCGCTTCACCAGGCCTCGCGGGTCAGGTTGCGCACGCCGACCTCGCCGACCACCACGTTGTCCTCGATCCGGATCCCGCCGAACCGGGCCAGGCGATCGACCTCGGCCCAGTCGAGCAGGCCGGCGCGGTCGTCGGCCCGCAGCGGCGCGAGGAGCTGATCGATGAAGTAGCAGCCGGGCTCGATCGTGAAGACCTGGCCGACGGCGATCACGCTGGTGTTGCGCAGGAAGCGGTTGTCGGCGCGCGGCGGCCGCGGCTTCATGCCGACGTCGTGGACCTGCAGGCCGAGCGAGTGGCCGAGGCCGTGCGGGAACAGCGCGCGGGTCACGCCGCGCTCGATCAGCTCGCCGGCGCTGCCGCGGCCCAGCCCGACCTCGAGCAGCGCCGCCGCCATCAGCTCGTGGCTGCGATCGTGGAGCTGCTCGTACTCGAGACCCGGGCGGACCTCGGCGCACAGCCGTTGCTGCAAGCGCTCGACCGCGGCGATCAGCGCGCGGAACCCGTCGACGTCGGCGCCGGCGCCGCGGGCGTGGGTGCGGGTGATGTCGCTGGCGTAGCCGAGGCAGGTCGCGCCGGCGTCAACCAGCAGCGAGTCGTCGTCGATGACGGGCTCGGCCTTGTCGTAGATCACGTGGTGCAGCACCGCGGCGTGGCGACCGCGGGCGACGATGTTCTTGTACGGGGTCTCGCCGTCGTCCTGGGCGGTCGCGGCCAGGTAGGTCAGGTGCAGGGCCAGCTCGGCGCCGCCCTCGACCTCGAACCGCGCGCGCGTCGCGTGATGGCCGCGGACCGCGCGCCGGGTCGCCTCGGCCAGGCACGCGACCTCGTACGCGCTCTTGCGGGTCCGCAGCAGCTCGAGGCTGGCGACCAGGCCGGGTGGGTTGACCGGCCCCGGCGCCGCGAACGGCAGCTCGTCGCTGGCGATCACCGCGACCCGCCCCGACGGCAGGTGATCGGCGACCGCCTGCGAGCTGGCGACCGCGACGGTCTCGAAGCACGACCAGAAGTGATCGCTCTCCACCTGCGGCGCGCTGTCCCAGTAGTCGTCGTGGGTCACGCGGATGAGCCGAGTTCGCCGGCCGGGCACGATCACCAGCACGGCGTCGGGCTCGCGCAGCGGCAACCAGTGGGCGAAGGTGGGTGTGACCGCGAGCGGCCACCACTGATCGTCGAAGCGGTTCTTGATCGTCGCCCGGCCGGCGACCACCACGACCGCGTCGAACTGGTGCTCGGCGAGCGCGCCCGCGTAGGCCCGCTCGAGGGCGGCGACGTGCTCGGCGTAGGGGATCGTGAGCTCGAGTGCGGCCATCGGCGGAGAGGGTGCCACGAAACCCGCTACCCGACAGGGCTACCCGACCGCGCCCTAACAGGGTGATGGTGCGCTCCCGTACGGAGCGGTAACGTGGTGTTCATGCCCGCGAGTCAGGGATCGTGAAGGAGACCGCCGCCGTGGCGAGCGACGCGGTCCCCGAGCCGCTGGGCCAGGGCCAGGGCATGACCAGCGGCCTGACCGCGATCGATCGGGCGCGCCACGGCGACGCCGCGTCGGTGCGCGTGCTGGTGATCTCGGCGAGCGACGGCGGGCGCATCCGCCACACCGCGGCGCTGGTCGGCTACTCGGTCACCGTCGCCGACCTCGGCCAGGCCCGGCGTGAGGTCGCGCTCCATCATCACCACGTCGCGGTCGTCGACTTGCCCAGCCTCGGCACCGCCGGCGACGAGGCGCTCGCGCTGCTGGTCCAGAGCACGCCGCCGACCCCGGCCCTGGTGGTCGGCCTGCAGGGCGATCGCGCCGTCGTCGATCGCTGGATCGCGGCCGGCGCCGACGACTACCTGTGCACCCACGAGCTCGGGGCCGGCCTGCTGCGCGGCGCGATCGAGTCGGCGGTGTCGCGCAGCCGGGCCCGCGAGCTGCGCCGGCGGCTCGAGCACGCCGACCGGCTCGCGGCGATCGGCACCCTGGCGTCGGGCGTGGCTCACGAGGTCAACAACCCGGCGTCGTACGTGCTGATGAACCTCAGGACCTGCCGCGATCACCTGGCGGTGCTGGGCGATCGCCGCCCGGCCTTGACCGCCGACGAGCGGGCGATGATCGACGAGATGGGCGAGATGCTCGCCGACAACCTGCGCGGGGTCGAGCGCATCGTCAGCATCGTCCACGCGCTGCGGGCCTACGCCCGCACCGATCCCGACGAGATCGAGCCGGTCGACCTGGCCGCGGTGTGCCGCGACGCCTGCGATCTGGTCGGCAACCAGCTCCGGCAGCGCGCGCGGCTGCGGATCGAGCTGGCGCCGGTCGCGCCGGTGGTCGCCGACGCCCGCAAGCTCGGCCAGGTGGTCATCAACCTGCTGCTCAACGCCCACGACTCGCTGCCGATCGCGACCTCCGGCCACCCCGCGCACGAGATCCGCCTGCGGCTCGCGACCAGCCCGGGCCGCATCGAGCTGTCGGTGCGCGACTCCGGGATCGGCATCCCCGGCCACCTGCAGTCCCGCATCTTCGAGCCGTTCTACACCACCAAGCCGCACGGCGACGGCGTCGGCCTCGGGCTGGTGATCGTCCGCGACATCGTCGAGCGCTTCGGCGGCCGGATCGAGGTCGACAGCGCGCCCGGCCGGGGCAGCACGTTCACCGCCGTGTTCCCGGCCGAGGACCGGGTGGTGGCGGCCGCGGCCGCGCCCCCGCCGACCGCCCCGACGACCACGGCGCGGACCCGGATCCTGGTGGTCGACGACGAGGTGGCGCTGACCAGCGCGATGCGCCGCCAGCTCCGCCGCAACCACGAGGTCACCGTGGTCAACGACGGCGCGGCCGCGGTCGCCGCGATCCTCGACGGCGACCACGACGTCGTGCTGTGCGACCTGATGATGCCGGGCTTCGACGGCATGGCGGTGATCGATGCGGTCTTTCGCCAGCGGCCCGAGCTGGCGTCGCGCATCGTGCTCATGACCGCCGGCATCCTCCAGGACTCGATCCGGGCCCGGGTCCACGACGTCGGCGGCCACGTCCTCGACAAGCCGGTGCCGCTCGACACGCTCTTGACCGTGATCGACGCGGTCCGCAGCCGGGTCCACGCGGTGCCGGTGCCGATCGACGCCTGACCGTCGTCGACGGCGCACGGCCGGTCAACCGGCGGCGCGCGCGAGCAGCGCCAGCGCCGGCTGGCCCTTCGTGGTCTTGCCGGCCTCGCGGATCGCGGCCAGGCGCTCCGGTTCGGTCACGCCGGCGGCGAGCAGCGTCCGGGTCGCCGCGAGGTGGCCTTCGCGCGCGGCGATCGCGAGGGCGGTGCGGCCGAACGGATCGCGGACGTGGAGGTCGACGCCGCGCTTCGCCAGCAGCGCGATCGCCTTCGCGTTGCCCATCCACGCCGCCTGCACGAGCGGGTAGCCGCGGATCCGCTGCTTCTTGCCGGGGTCGCCGCCGGCGGCGATCAGCTCGTCGAGCATCGCGATCGGGACCCGGCCGTAGAACACCTGCTCCCAGCACGAGCCGAACGCGTCGGCGTGGTTGGGGTCGGCGCCGGCGGCGAGCAGGGCCCGGGCGGTGGCGACGTCCTTGTTGACGAGGGCATCGCGCAGCGCCTTGGCGGGCGGGGTGGCTCGGGTCCGCACCGGCGTGATCGCGGGCTCCCACGCCACCTCACGGATGTGCGACGCGCCGAGCAAGGCGACGATCACGGCGGTGTCGGCCCGCGATCGGGTCGCCGCGTCGATGGCCGGGAACCCGCCACGGCCGGCGAGGCCGGACAGCTTGACCAGCGCCCGCTTCGCATCGCCGCCGGCGAGCGCGGCGCGCACCAGCCCATCGAACGCGGCGCGGCGGGTCCAGAGGTCGGCGATCTCGTCGAGCTCGATCGTGAGGTAGGCCCCGCGGACGCGGCGGATGGCGTCGGCGAGCGCCGCCGCGTGGACCGCGAGCGAACCGCGGCTGCGGAACCAGGGGTCGAGCCGCTTCGCCGCGGTCGCGAGTCGGGCGAGGGCGGCCTTGGTCGCGCACACCGGCGCGCCGCCGACGAGGTCGGTGGTCCGGAACGCGGCGAGCCACAGCACAGGCACCCGGCCGATCGCGGTGGCGACGGTGTGCTGGTCGGGCGCGAAGCCGTGCGCGGCGCTGGGATCGCTGCGCCGCCACGGCGAGCAGCACAGGTAGGCGCGGTTGGCCACGCCTCACGGTACGCGATCCCTCGCGGACCGCGGCGGTCAGCGGCCGGTGAAGTTCGGCGGCCGCTTGCCGAGCAGCGCGGCGATGCCCTCGGCGGCGTCGGCGGTGGCCAGCGACTCGGACTGCGCGAACGCCTCGGCCAGCGCGGCGTCGTGGGCGCCGGCGGCCAGGCCGCGGTTGAGGGCGCGCTTGATCGTCCGCAACGGCCCGGGCGCGTTGGCAGCGATCGTCTCGGCGACCGCGCGGGCTCGGGCCGGGACGTCGGCCGCGCTCACCACCTCGCCGAGCAGGCCGATGCGGTGGGCCTCGTCGCCGTCGATCAGCCGGCCGGTGAACAGCAGCTCGGCGGCGCTGGCCACGCCGACCAGCCGCGGCAACAGGTGGGTGATGGCCATGCCCGGGTGCAGGCCGAGCCGCGCGAAGTTGGCGCCGTAGCGACCCTCGCGCGCGCCGATCCGCAGGTCGCAGCACAAGGCGAGGCCGAAGCCGCCGCCGACCGCGTGGCCGTTGAGCGCGCCGATCACCGGCACCTCGACGTCGAGCACGGCCAGGAACGGCGCGTACATCGCCAGGCTGCGCTGGTGCGGGGCCAGCGCCCGGCCGCCGTCGTCGGGCCGCTGCAGGATGGCCTTGAAGTCGGCGCCAGCCGAGAAGCAGGCGCCGGTGCCGGTGATGATCAGGCAGC